>NZ_KB895719.1:0-43477 GCF_000374965.1 Bacillus sp. 95MFCvi2.1
GGAACCCATTGCTCATTGCCAAGGCAAAGCATATTTTCATCTCCACCCAACCAATAACCAGCAAGAATTAAATATGGAGTTTTATCTTTGATGCTACCTCTTACTAATCCATTAACTGGTTTTGTGAAAAGGTTAACTCCATATCCGACAGGATACTTAGAAACTGCAATGCCGATACCCTCTGGTTGCAGCGTACCGCCACCAGTTCCTTCATCAAAATTCACATATTGTTTAACAATTTCAGCATAGAAAAAATTCCCACCATTTTTATATCGATAGCCACCATTGTATGCCACAGCGATAGGGTGACTATATCGAACCATAGCCCCAGTGTTATTTCCAAGAGATGGTGCAACAACAGTTTTAGAATACTGATCTGCCACATTTAGTGAATGCTGTTTATTGTTAGAAGCTAACCAACGGATATACGCACGTCCAAAATTATATGTTTGAACAATAGCACTTAAATCAGTAATACCGTACTTCTTTGCATCTGCAAAAGATCCTTTTAAGTGCATTACTCCGTAATGAATGGACTCCTTAGGGTTGTCAATTGAATTCATAGGCCTTCCTTGGGATTCGCTTGACTGCATAATATCGGGGGTCTGTTCGGAATTCCCACCACTTTCCACCATAATAATTCCAAGCACATAAGGCACTAACTCAGGTACACCTTGTGCATTACATTCATTTTCTACCATTGTCTGCCATCGTAGAACCTGTTGCGGCAGATTAACGGTTTTAGCTGAAGCAACTAATTTATTCATTACTAAACATCTCCTTATCCTTCTTATTATTTTCCGTCTAAAAACCTACTTCTTTACTGAGTACATCTAACTGCTAAATGCTCCTTGTTCTGTAAAACTAGTTCCTAGTACTCATCTTGGTTCATAAGAAAAAGAGCAACCATAAAATAGTTGCCCTTTCGTGAAAACCTTATATTACTACTATAAATCATTTTTTCAATGGTTTCTGTACACCTCATGTAATCTACATAAAGGTAACATTAAAATTCATCTAGAAACTTGACAATCTTTTTTATTTCAGCATGCTTACGTCGGATATAGCCTGTACTATAATGCAAATCAAAAGCTATTTGTTCTAAAGTCATTCCGTCCACATATTTCATTTTTAGTATTCGATTTTCTAATCCTGTAAACTTACTAATCAAATACTTTAAATCGTACATAGCATTCATCTTATGAGCTAATTCATATTCAATTGCTTCAATATGTCCTTCTACTTTCGCACCGTCCGATTCAGCAGTTAAACGAACATCCCGTAAATCACCACTAATCCAGCGTTTTAATTCAGCTTTTGTTTTATCTAAATTGTAGTCCAAATAAGCAATATCTTCTTCTAATTTCTGATAGTCTTTCATCCATTCAAACAAATGATGATTCACCTACTTTCTATGTAAAAAACAACAAATCTCATAAAACATGTTTATTTTTTTCGTTCTAAGACGTTTTACCACGCTGAAGACCAATGGCATTCAGAAAGAAAAACAACTTCAATAATTTATAGATGTTTTTCTCATACAATTCATCTGCTAATTCCTTACTCATTTTCCCCATCTCCTTTTAATAGATCCCAAAGTTCTTGCTCGCTCATTTCATAAAGCTGCCGTCCTGTATCTTCTTCCGTATAAACCTCTTTATGTAATAACACAACGATATAAATTTATTTCCTGCCCATTACCTAAATCATACTTTTCACATAGTCTTCCTTCAGATCTCGCACCAACATAATTTCCTTTGGTCCCACTTCATGCCCTAGCGAATTCACCTTCCTCGCATGTGCCTCGCCATACAGCGTCACACGCGATATAGCGATACGCTGCCCTGTCTTCTTATGCGTCCAAAAACCGTGTAGTCTTGCCCGTTCCTTTGCTGTCATGGCTTATCCTCCTAGCTAATTTGCTTTCTCTTTCTTTTCCTCTTATTCGCTTGTAATGTAGCCGCCAAATCCATATTCCATTTCCCCTCCATTTGCATTTGATAAGCTATTTCCAAACGCGCCAAGACGTCATGACGTCTTCCATCCACTTCTTCAGGACTCTGATTACCTGCTGTGCAAATACATGGCGCAAATTGATAACAGCCATTCCCCATGTCGTTCCTAATAACTCCCGTTTCTTTACATGCACACATTGTTATTCCCCCTTTTTGAAGTTTCGCAATCTATAATTATCGCCAAACATTTCTAACATTTCTGCGTTTTCCATCATTCTGCTAAAATCTCGTTCTCCGTACATTTCTGCTAATTGGCCTACGTTGAAATTTGTTGTAAATAAAGTACTTTTTCCTATACGACTATCTACAATTTCATTTGTCTTCGTTTGCTTCCAGGTAACGCCCTCTTTATCTTTTTCTGTAAACTCTGCTCCAAAATCATCGATAATAAGTACGTCTACTTTAGCAAGGAGAGACATAAGCTTGTCCTCTGTTAATTCACTATTTTTATTCCATGTAGATTTGATTTTGGTAAACAGCTTATTCATTTGGATGAACATTGCACTATATCCACGCTTCATTAATTCCTTTGTAGCTGCTACACACAAATGACTTTTACCCACTCCGTAATCTCCAGTTATAATCATGCTCGTTGGATCTTCTTTGCTATATGTAAAAACGAAATTCATGATTGTCTCTTTAGCATCTGCTAATTCCTTTGTAGGTGGTGCATAGTTATCAAAAGTAGCCTTCTTTAATTTGTCATTGATTAGGCTATTATCTGCGAACGAATCGTATAAACTAATGACTTGGTTCCTCTTTTGTATTACAAGCGTTTCCTGAGCTAACTGGACGTCCTGAGGAGCAATTTCTTTGCAATGCCAGCAATAAGTTTTGTTATTTTCATCAAGAAACTTTTTCCTTCTACATAAATCACATCTTTCATTTGCGACCTTTGGTAAAGTCATATTTGCTGATGAAGCTACTATCTTTGCCACTACTTGCATTCGAACTCGCTCCTTTTTTAGGTTGTTGGTTTAAGTATTCTTCAAATTTCGTTCCGAATAATGTTGATGGTCTTAAATATTGGTTATACTCTTCATCTGTTAACCAATGAGAAGCTTTTATATCAATTACTTTCTTGAAATCTTCTATAGTAAAACCTTGATTAAATCTCGCTTTAATTAGGTCTTTTGTTTTGGCTGTTTTGTATTTATAAGATTTACCTGCTTTTTCATTAAGATAAGAAACAATATCTTCATAAGAGATGCAATCTTTTGACCGTCCTTTTTGGTCAGAAGACATATTATCTTCTAATGTAGTACTCTTTGTTGTAGTCTCTGTAGTAATCTCTGTTAAAGAATTTACTGTTTCAGTAAGTTCCATTTCACCCAAAGGGGAATTTGGAATTTCCCCAAAGGTTAAAATCCATTTCACCCTTTCGGTAACTTCGGAAATATTTAATTTAATGTGATTTGTAGGAGCACCATTAAATTTGAACTTTTGAACTTCTACAAATCCTTTATCGATTAAGATTTTAATTGCTCGATCATATTGTTTAGGAGTAATCCTTATCTCGTTACGCCAATCTTCACGACCTTTAGCAAGCCAAAACTCTCCGTTCTTCTTAACCCTTAATTTGCTCTTTCCTTGTTCATTAGGCATATACCAGTAAACAATTTGACCTAATAAAATCCCTGCAATTAAATCCCCAGTGATATCAACATAAGCGAGTCGCACCATATAACCGTTTCTTGCAAATGTTTCTAGTTGAAATATGTTGCTACTCATTTAGTTCACCATCTTCCTCATCACGCATTCTCCCTTTCGCATACTGCTGCCTTTAACACTGATTACAGATCGCGATACGGGAAAGCCCATACAGGACTTTAGTCCGCCTTTAGGCATGGGATGAAAGTATCGCTTTTTCATAGAAAAACACCTGTTTTTTGGGTATACTTCAACCATAGACAAGAACAAGTCTTTAAAACGCCTATGTGTTCCTTGAAAACAAGATATCATATGAAGTTCGATAGACTAACTCACGCTATCGGTAAAATGATATGTGTCGTCAAGAACAAGACGCTAAAACGTTTGAACACGCAACTAGCTGTACGGTATGGTCATAGTACCGTAGCTCACGAACCTATTGGGTCTGTCGTGAGAGTGGTGATGGCACACCGCAATCTTGCACGTCAGCGATACCAGAAATGGACTTCGCCCTTGGTAGCAAGAATCCCACTGGATTTAGCCAGCTTGCCCCTTTAGGGGTGGGAGTGTCAATTCCGTTTGTTTGCTAACTTCATACACTTCTATCAGTGCCTGTAATCCGTATTCATAAGCCACAACCATCGATGCAGCGTCATCTTCATCACTTTGCTTATATCTTTCAACTAAACTCTTAAGAATTTGAATTTCAGCTTCGATTTTGTTTTGTAAATTCATCTTATTCACCTGCGACTTTCTTCAAGGAATGGCCTACAACATATTCCTCAACGCATTCTGTTGAATTGTGTATAAAATCGCCTTCAAAATCCAAGTACTCTTCACCAAAATAAATCTCTTGAGAGCAACCTTCGCAATTCCCAATAGAATCATTCACTGATGAATCATGAGGATTTCCAATTAACATCGGATTTTCAATCATTTCCACATTCCTCCTTATTTAAGAAGAGAAACAAGATAAAAATATAAGTACTAATATTTTTATCTTGCTTCTCCAAAACCGTCTTAGGGGTAGGACGATTTTTTATTTCTCAACATATAGACTGAATATTCCGTATTATTGTTGTATTAATCTTGATAAGTCTCTGATAAAATATGAAGTGCATATCGAAATATCACTTTCTTCAAGCCTGTGCCTCCCCGTACAGGTTTTTTTTATATGTTCTTAAAATCGTCAAAATCACTTTGATGTTTCATAAAAAGTTCGTGATATTATATTGGTACAAAGTCATGTGTTCCCTTAACCCAAAACCTTAGTGATGCCCTGTAACCCTTGACAGGGCTTTTTATGTATCTTTTTTAGCTAGAGTTATATAATCTTCTCGATAATTGCCACACTGTTATGTAACCCTCTAGCCTTTAATGCGTTTATAATTTCAATGATTTTCTTCGTATTTGTCACGCTGCTCTTTGGTCATTACTCCTCATCCTTCATGAACAATTTGTCTATCCGCTCCATCACATACCCTAGTCCAGCAAAACAAGCTATAACCACAACTACCATGAATAGTGAGAATGTACTTTCTTCCACTACTTAGATCGCCCCCTGATTAAGAAACTTATTAATAAAGTAAAACTGGCCTTTTCCTGTAACTTTTGGTGTGAATGATGTTACGAATTCACCTTCACTATTTGTTCTTACAAATTCTTGTGACTCGAATAATCCTAAATCCATTGCATACTGAGTAGGTGTGTTGTACATGCTTCCTCTTTTCTTGCAAAGGTAGCCGTTTTCTCTCAACCATTCGAAAAGTCTGTTTTGACCTGTTTCTATTCCTTTTTGTTTCATTAGAATCGCTAACTGCTTTATGCTGATTAGATTCGTTGAAACTTGGACTGCTTGAGCAAATGTTACTAAAGGTTGTTGCTGTAATACTTTTCGTTCAGCTTCAAAGCGTCTCTCTTTTTCTTCTTTTAAATTAGTGAGAAGACCGATCATGAAGTCTGGATTAGTTACCACTTGTTCTAGTACTTGATCTGTCATATATACTCCGTGTTTACGGATTGTTGGAAGAACTTCTTCAAGTACCCATTTTTCAAATTGATCCGCTTGTGGAAGTTTTGATTTTACGATTAAGCGGTATAAATTGGATTCATTGATGAATTTTTTTCTTTGTCGTCCACTATTAGTAGGGACTAACGTTTCGTTCACCCCTTCAGATTTACAATGATCTTTAATTGCTTTGTGTGGATTTGAATACCCTAATGCTTTAGCAACATCTGTTGCCGGAAAGTATTCTTTTCCATCTTTAATAAGAATTCCTAAGTTCCCGAACATACTGTGTGAAAATTTTTTGAGTTCATTCATTTGGTTTACTCCTTTTTCATTTTATAAATCTTAGGTTTACTTTAATTGTTAAAAAAAAGTTCTTTAGGATTTTCCTCAAGAGCTATTGCAATTTTTAGCGCTAAGTCTATTTTTAATGTTCTTTTGTTGTTTTCGATATACCAGTAGTGCATTTTAGTAATTCCGACTTTATTGGCAACATCTTGGCAAGACATTCCTTTTTCTAGTCGTTTTTGTTTTAACTGATGCAAGTTATTTCCTCCCTTCGTTGCCTGTAATTTCATTATAAGTAAACCTAAGGTTTATTTCAAGTGCTTTTCCCAAAAAATATAATGATTTTCAACTTGTGGTAAACACTATGTTTACTTTATACTTTATTTATCGCAAACACTTTATAAAAGGGGGCGTTAATATTGATCGGGGAAAAGATTAAAGAACTTAGGAAGAATAATAAGATAACGCAAGAGCAACTTGGTAATGCTATTGGTGTATCTAAAATGGCTATTTCTTATTTTGAAAAGGGAAAAAAGTCACCTGGGCGAGAATCATTAGAAAAGATTGCTGATTATTTCGGTGTAACTACTGATTATTTATTAGGTAGATCAGAAGATCCAGAATTGAGCGAAGAAGAAAACAAGATTGTTACTGAAGAAGGAAAAAACATACTAGCTTTAATTGAAAGTCTTCCAGAAGATGAGAGAAAGAAAGCTTGGGAACAGTTAGAGATGTATGTTACTTATATGCAAAATAAAAAGAATGGCTAATCAAAGAAGACTACTTAATGTGACAGTCTTCTTTTTTATGTATTTGGTTTTCCTTATAAGATTCGTCTAGACAAATTTTTAAAATATCTTCTGCTTTAATCGGAGTTCCATGTTTCAAACCCAATTTTACCGCTTCCCTAACCAGTTGCTCTTTTTTCATATCTACTTCCCCCTATATCCTCTTTAATATATGTAGACTTTCTTAAAATGATGAGCTTTTGTCGCTTTGGGTCAAGAACTCTCCATTTCCTTTAGAGCAGAAATGACACTATCGATTTGATAGTGTCAATTAATTGGAAAGCGGTGATAGAAAAACAAACTACAGTAGCAATTGTCAAAATGGCTTTAATAACCTTACCTTTCAAGTGCTTCACCAACTTTTATGTATAATTTATCTATAACGTTTTAAGGCTTTTTTCGGTAGAATACTGTGGAAATCTCTCGATTGATTGTTCTATATATTCTCTTCCCCCTTCTCCATCTTTTGCTATCTCCATGTAATATAGTTAAAAATTACTTAATCTATCATTTTTGAGGGATTTTAAAAATCCTTATATAACAGTTTTTCTTGAATTTCATAGAAAGAAGTATGCATTTTTTCATTTTTTAATTTAAAGACCTCTATATGAATATTTTACCATAAAAAAGCGAACTTTTGTTCCTTTTATTTCTTATAAACAGAAATACGACCTAAATACAACAAAAAAGTCAGAATAACTACCAATTATGGTATAGTAATAGAGTGATTATTATACTCAAACTATGAAAACTACAGTCGGTCAAAACATTAAAAATTTCAGAAAGTCTTTCGGTTTAACGCAAGAACAATTATCTGATAGAACAGGGTTGTCACGTGGACAAATCAAAAATTGGGAAGTGGATCGCCATGAACCTGATCTTGAAAGTTTGAAAGTACTTGCGTCGTTTTTTAACACCTCCATAGACCGTCTTCTTAGCTTCGAAAACGAGAAAGAAGATGCGTTACTAGAATTACTATTTAATGATGTCCAAAGGGCTTATGAGGAACTCGATGGACGTCAGCAAGGTCGTTTTGCAAAGCAAGTTTCATTGTACGTGAAAATGTTGCAAAACAACAAAGATATATTGTGATTTGATTTCAAAATAAAAGAAATCTTTTCCATTGAACAGTGGTAAGGGAACAATTTGCTCTCTTTTTTTATTTTCTTTTACAAATAAAGGTTCTGGTGCAAAAACTCTAAAACTTTTGCAAGTAATCTTCTAAACTTGGACATACTGATAGTATTACTCTAGAAAAAGGTGTGTGATCGGTATGAAAAAGGAAAATTTGTTCAAATGGAAGCATTATCAACCTGATATGATTTTATTAACTGTGAGATGGTACCTACGGTACAACCTCAGTTTTCGTGATTTGGTAGAAATGATGGAAGAACGAGGTTTGTCTATTGCTCACACCACCATTATGCGTTGGGTGCATCAATATGGACTTGAATTAGACGAAAGAGTACGACGTCATCTTAAGACGACAAATGATTCCTGGAGAGTCGATGAAACGTATGTGAAAATAAAAAGTCAATGGATGTATTTATATCGCACAGTAGATTCTGAAGGAAACACCATTAATTTTTATCTAAGTGAATCAAGAGATAAACAAGCAGCCAAGCGCTTTTTCAAGAAAGCCTTGGCTGCTTCTCATATTTGTAAACCTCGTGTTATAACAGTAGACAAGAACCCAGCCTATTCCGTAGCGATTCAAGAGTTAAAAGAAGAGAAACATATGCCTGAAGGCATACAAATAAGGCAAGTTAAATATCTCAATAATATAGTGGAACAGGATCACCGTTTCATTAAGAAACGTGTACGTTCTATGTTAGGATTCAAATCGTATGAAACAGCCACTTCTATATTGAGCGGCGTTGAAGCCATGCATATGATGAAAAAAGGACAACTTAACCTACAGGTGAAGTCTGCTCAAAATGAAGTTGGGTTCATACATAAGTTATTTGGAATTGCATCATAATCTGTCATTGAATAGGCCATGTAGGTTCTATATCTCTATCAAATGGTTTTTACACCAGAACCCTGAGTTCTTCCTACATATGGAAGGTTCCACCATTTATGAATCTCACCTTTGTTATTTGCTAAAAATAAAATCCCACCGTTTATGAAAGGGTCAACTAAATATCTATTCGTAATGTTTACCATTATAATTTACAAATCCTACCGGGTGATGCGTGAAGTGTATTACTGGATCCCCTGGGTTACCAATTCCTACCTTTGCATGTGTTTTATCAACATACTCCCCTTGTAGTTCGATTTCTTCCCCTTCTTTTAAGTCTGGGATAGGATTTTTTAATCCTAATTTATCCCCATAGCGAATTGCACAAAAAGCTTCATCTTCTACTAGAGATTTTGGTGCACCTTTTATATCAATAACTTGAATATTATTAATTAAAAAATGCTGATGTGTTCCACCTTCTGAATTAGAATCGTCTTCTTCAACTAATTTTATTGTTGCTTTAACATGTACGATGGGAGCATGGAATGAAAGTGGATTTCGATGATGTTCCATAAAATGATCTGCTAACGTATTCCCGAAATGGGGATGGTGTTGTAAATGTTCGCTCATAGTTGTTCCCTCCATAGTCTATATAAATGTTTACGTCCTATATTGTTTACAGATACACAAAATTTATTATTATAAAAAAATAATTATATAAACTCTTTTACGTAGATACCGAAGCCATCATATTTTATATAGAAATGCTACATTTCTCCAATGATACAAGCCAATGAATTGAGACATTTCTTCTCTCAAGGTTCCTTAATATCATGAAGTTTTTGAAAAAGACTGCCAGTTAGGCGATGCTTACCACCTGACCGTAATATTTCTGAAAGTTGCTCTATATTTTCTGGTGAAAATGTAGGAATAGATATGTTTTTTAAACTCTTCATATAATCTGGCAGCAACATCCGTAAAGCCATGTCCATTCGAATTTCACCTGCACGCATCAATGTTTGAATTTCACTATCATGAAAACCATCCAAATCCGTACGAAGTCCTGCTAATAAATTTTCTATATTTTCTTCGTCTGAAGGAGGCGAATATAATTGATAGTCCGGTAAAGAAACATGGTCAGTATAAAAAGGGTTCCTATTTGAATCTAATAAAGTTTGAATAGGAGTACTAAGAATGAGCTGTAATCCTGGGTAAATATCTGGATCTAAATTACGTAACATTTTTCTTCTTAATACTACAATTTGGCTATTAGATGTATCTAGAATGCGTTTGTTTAATTCAAAATGAGTAGGTTTTTCATTTTCTTTCCACTCTCTTTCAGCCGCAGAGGCATCTAACACAAAGTATATCTCATCAGAATTTTTGGGAATAAATTTCATAGGTTCTTTTCTATGCTTTGCTAAAGGGGGGTATCTACGTTGATTATTTACTGATTCTGCCTCATCCGGTAATATCAATGGTTCAGTTCCGATATTATCGAATACTCCTCCATCGGAAAACCACAAGGTGTCATATTTTAACAATGGGTTCCCTTGCATTCGATTTTCCGGATCGCAAAAGATTCTATCTGCTACCGATAAAGAGATAGGGGCAAATAATAATGGAAAAGCGGCAGAAGTAGCCACAGCATAAGAAACAGAAATGTCATCTATATTGGTTGTTTGTCCAATATAAGTTCCGTACATATGATCATTTGAGAAATAAAACATCCTCATAGTATCTAAACAGGTTGTATTACAATACCAGGTGGTCGAAAGGTTTTGTAATTCTTTCATGTGAATCCCTTCACAAAGATATTCATCAAGTAATGTTGGTAGTGCATCGCTACATTTCTCCCGAATAGATTTAAAAGACAAGATTTGTTTTGTAAAAGAATTTGTAATCAATTTTGTACGAAGGTCGATTTGTCCTAATTTAACTAAGGGAGTAATAACGCGCTCTTCAAAATCAATTATATTTCGAAACTCACCACCTTTATATAGGGCAAGCATAATAGCTGCAGCGGTGATACTACCTCCAGAAACAGAGCTGATACTCGTCACATACTGATCTAGTTTACATTCAACTAGCCGTTTCTATCCCCCTAGCGCATAGAATGAAGCCCGAAACCCACCGCCAGAAAATGCTAATTTCAGATTTTTATTCAAAATTAATCCCCTTCTTTCATTACTCAAATCTGTACATCTGAAATAATCTCCAACTGTAGGAGCAAGTATGCAGTGAATTTATTTATAAAATGATGATATCATCGTAGATCTTTATTACTAAAAAAGCGCAGTTCTTTTTAAGAACTGCATTAGAATTTTCCTCTTTATTAGGAAACAAAATATTCTTAAGATAATTGCCAAACCATAAGAACTTAAGATAAAGGACTAAAGTTAATTGTTCATTTTTAGTTAAAAAGCCTACAATTTCTTTGGATTTAGATGTTAATTCTTCTCCTCTCCCTATATTAAATATCTATTTCTTAACAAAATTCAAATTTGATTACATCTTTCCACAGTTGGATGGGGAATGGGAATGGAAATAATCTAATAAAAACGTTGTATATCCTTCGTTTTAACAGTCAAACTATCATTAAGTGTGTAAAAGGAACCATTTTCAAATGTATCTAGGCTGAACCCCATATTTACATTTCTCTCTTCTAAAAACTAAAAATCCCCGAAAAGATGACGCTTTTTAATTAATTTCGCTCTAAACATTTTTCTATTTTTGAGAAAAATTATGATAACCTTTGATAGAATTGTTAATTTAAATTTAACTCAAAAAAAACAGCAATATAAAACCTTGTTGCTGTAGAAATCCCTAATTTTTTCAGTTCAGGAGTGGCAGCCAGTACAATAGATCCATTTCGACTTACATCTCCAACAACAGCTAATTTCACTTTTAATGGATCTAGTCCTCGCATAACACAAGCACAACTAGCAAAAAATGAACAAAGGTCGATACAGAATATCATTCGATTCATACATTTTGAGTAATCGAACATCATTTTACCCTTGAAACAGAACGTTTGTTCTTATTATAAACCCATTTTTTTGTATTATATAATCCTTTTATAAATAATTTTTAATACGAATATGGTACGTGAAATTATATGCAATTCTTCAAAATTCGACCACTGATCAATTTAGTATCTCTTAACTTATTAAACTCATTTTCATTGCTTCATAAATTAAGAAAAGCTTAAATCCATGTGTATCAATGGATTTAAGCTTTTTATTTTATAGGAATACCCTTTGCAACAAGTTGCCATTAGGATAGTGTATCAGCAACTTGTAGCTATTACTATGAATGCTAGATTCCTCAAAATTATTCCATATTTTTCGATTTTCTTTATATTATTCTATGCTTCGTTTTAAAACATAATTCCATATTTATGAACAAAGGTTTAGTTTTATGGAATATTGTACAAGCTATTAGTACGATATTCTCTATTAGGAGGGATTCCCTATGTTTGGGCTAGGAAAAAAAAGAACTCCATTTGGTGATTATTTAGATCGTAGAGGAATTAAACAACAATGGTTAGTACAACGAACTGGATTAAGTAAATCATTAATAAGTGATTTAGCAAATAAAAAAGATCGTGTTCCCACTTTAACATCCGCAACCAAAATTATTAAAACACTAAGAAAATTTGATAAGCGTGTTGATTATCATGACTTTTGGGACATAAATGTTTAATACAACTAAAATATATCGTCCATCACGAACGTTCTCATAAATACATTTTGCTTTACAGCATATTGCTCTAATTTAGATTGCCGATAGTCTGACAGTGTAAAAAAGATAATCACTGGAACAATAGCATTCTGTCTTTTATAGATATCTGTTATATGGCCATATAACTGTATTTTATGTTCGTTTGCTTTCATGTGTTGCATCCGATCTATTTCAACGAAATGAGGAACTTTATCATCAAAATAAGTTGCATCTGGAATAATTTGATGTCGCTGACCATTTATTGAAAATTCAATAGGTCTTTCTGTTTTCCATTCTGGAAACCCTAGCCACATCCAGGATTCGTTTCTCATTAACATATGGTGTAATTGACTATTTTTCTTTACTGTCCTTGTAATTCCTAATAAATCACGTCCTTTTTTATTTAAATAATATACATGTTCACGAGCTATTTTTGTGATGTGGCAATATGGAGTCAGATCCTTTAATACACGATTTGCATTCCGAATACTTCCTAAACAGTGGATGGCTTGTAATTGTCTTCTGGTTGCAAAGTCTAATTTACTCAAAGTGGATAAAATCTCGATTTGTCTCGTTTTCTGTTTGAGTGTTTGATGCTTCATGTTGTTTCACCACCTTGTATTGCTTCAGTAAATCCCACATTTCTTTATCCTTCAAATAAGGTACCTGAATTTCTTCTGTACGATCTGTCTTAAACAATGCTCTTCCTGGAAGGGAAGGTAAATCCTCAAGCCCTGGTTCATCCAAAGCAACTTGAGAGGCAATTGCTGTAGGTAACCGAAACCCTAATTTTGCATCAGCATTTTGTTTAATTTGCCTTGGTAATGTATCCGAAGTAGGATATTGAGTGCAAAATATGAGCCGGAACCCTAAACCTCCTCCAACTCGTGCAATTTCAGATAACATCTCCTGGCACATAAATAATAAGTCACGTTGTTTTTTAGGTAAGCCTTGTGTAGGACAAAGGTTTGCTCCTTCATCTACTATGATGAAACAGCGTTCTCTAATTGATGTATCTATGATATTGGTCAAATAAGAATTCTTCATTATCTCAATCTGTCTTAGCATATTTTTACGTAATTTAGCCAACATTTCTAACGCTTGTTGTGGGTTTTCAGCTACTTCTACTACTTGGGACAGATCCTTATAAGGACTAAATTCTAGACCTTCCTTCAGATCGATAATAAAAAAACTCACATGTTGAGGCTGTTGTAAAATTAAACTTGTCATCACATTTTTTAGAAATACTGTTTTTCCAAAACGCGTCATACCCGACACGCACATATGCGGTGTGCTCTCAAAGTCATGATAGATGTACTTATCTAACGATTTCCCCATCATAACACGCCATGTTTGCTCCTTTAACAAATCCTTAGACCAATTCCACCTTTCAGGTATTTTTTGCTTAAATACCCGAATATGAAGCTCTCTTTGATGAAACGATATTTTAACAGGCTTGTAGAGTCCTTCTTCCAATACTTCAGCTAACTTTTTGATTAGCTGACTTGGGACACCAAGTGGTAACTTGTAAACATAATTCTTACTTATGTCATCTTCCATTTCCTTTATGAAAATCGGATATTGTAATTCCCCTTTATGCTGAACACAGATCTTTGTAATTTCAAAAAAGGTTGCAATTTTTTTCTTATCACTCATTCCTTTACCTTGGCAAAAATAAGCTACTGTTAAAAAGGTTGCTGGAATTAATAAGAGTGATAACATTTCCTCCATACCTCCTTAAGGTAGTTGAGCCTGTATGGATGCTTAGAAAAAATACTTAAGATGCGCTATTATAATTATTTTCGACTACCAGATAAAATACTAACGTAGAAACACATCTAGTATATCCATTAGCATATACCAAACGCTCCCAATCAATAAGCATTTGAGACCCGCACGTAGCAACCAATCTGGAAGGTAAAGACCTTTCCTTTTCAGCAATTTAATCCCTAAAATAGAGACTCCTGTCACACCATACACAACTCCTAACTCTCCAATGATTGTCATGTTAATCCCATCCTTTTGGTTTAATGGACAAATTCCCTTTACGATCCCTGTAGAGTTGGTAGTCATCTAATAACTCATTCCAAGACAAAGCATGTTCATCCCCATACAGATCCTCTTCAATGTCTTGACTTAAATAATAGTACGCCCGATATTGTCGATCCAGATACACTTCATGTCTTAACATGTGGTCTCGTATAGCACAAAGATTTCCCTCTTTCTTTGTTTCTTTGTACATTTGTCTAAGCATTTTTGAAGAATACAAATAAGGTGTACTATACAGCATTTGATATTGGCTCATATCCTCACCATCCACATAAAATTCTAGATGCATTTAATACATATGATAATGGCTTCCTTTTTCGAATTTGTACCACAAAAAAGTACAAAAATACGCCATTCCCATTTTAGAATGACGTTCGACAATAATTTTTATAAGACTTCATAGCTTTTTCCAATATTTCAGTTACAAAATTAGTTTTACCTAAACTATAATTCGTTCGATCTTTTGCGTTTTTTTCCAAATCTTTTTTTAACTGTTCATATTCAATAATAAACTGTTATTGCACTAATGGGTGCTTTAGTACAATAAGGCTCCTAGAAATGATCAAACTTTATTATAAAAATTATATACTTCATTTAGAGAATTAACTCCCTTTTGATCAATCTTTTTTCAAAATGGAGTTTTTTTGTTCGCTACTAATAATGGATTAACTGTTTCTTTTGTATCAATCTTAATTATAAAGCTACAATAGATCTGTTGATTGATAATTGAAACACAAACAAAAGTAAAGAGCCTATTTTATATTCAAAATAAAATAGGCTCTCTCACATTTCTATAAATATATATTTGACGATTACATCTTTTCTAATATCATTTGTCTCTCATACCACTTTGACATTTTTTCAACTGCATTAGCTGATAAACGCTTGGTTTGTCTATTGCAAAATCTAGATAACGTAGGTGCCGATATTTTTATTTCTTTTGCAAGCTCTCGTATACTTATATTATCAACATTGTGTCGATCTAGTATTTTTTCTCGAACAACTTCTTCATCAAAAATGTCAGGTTCTTTACTAACTGTGCTTTGTGGCATATCAATAATATCTTTAGTCTTTTCACTATATTCTATTGTTGTTTCATTATTATTCTCTATTTCTAATGTTTTTTTCTTTGGTAAATTGTACATAGACTTAATTAATTCTTCTGGCGGAAGAATAGTAATATTTAAATCGATCCAATAATCTTTGAACCAATTTTTCTTATTTAAACGTTCTTCATCTAATGTACTTGAATACTCCCACTTAGAGATCACATTCTCTCTCTCTAAATCAGTAAGAACATTCTCTAAGTGTTCTCGAATACGACTTGGTTTCCATGTAAGTGGAATTGCCATGACAGCTAATAATCCTTTATCGCCTCCAATGGAGTATGGGCGCTTTAAAGTAGAATATATTTGCCTAATTCTCCATTGCCATGTTAAATAACGAATTAAGCGTTTATGATATTTATGTCGATAACTATTATATTCAAGTGCCTTTTTAGATAATAAAGCTGTAGTATTATTTGAACCATATAAATAACTTGATAAAAAGCTTCCAGGTTTAATTCGGCAGGATTCAATACCCATATATTCATTTGTTGTATTATGTCTCCATAATACAACTGAATCTAAAACAAATAACCTTTTAATTACTTCCCTTTTTACTTTATATTCCTCATCATTTTCATTTTCATCATTTAAAACAACTACTTCGTTATCATCATTTAAATATATAAAAATGCTCGCTAAAGCAGCAATCCTCTTAGCAACCTTAATTTTATCTTCAGGTCTATAATATTCTCCCTTACTTACTTTCTTTTTAGGTACATTACACATATCCAACACTTGCTCATATGAAAATTCGATGAACTCGTCCGGTGACTGAGCTTGAGCTAGCCATTGTATAGTAATTGAATCTAATACATCCGCTGTAAGATCATCCATATTACTCATTACATCATTAACTAAAGTGTTCCACCGGGACGCTTCATCATCTTTAATCAGCTTCAAATCCTCATCCCTATGAGAAGAAAGCTGAGCTATCGCATTACTTTCTTTCGTTTCAATCGGATAAGATTTAACACCTATATTTGAATCCTCTTCAAAATGATTCTTGGAGATCCCGTCACGTAATTTAAAGTAAACCGCAGAATTATTGACCTCAAAATAATCTTTATCATCTGTTTCATCTTTGTTTTCTTCTACCTGAATTACTGTTTCATCACTTAATTTTGGCTTGTTATCATTTTTAAACTCTTCTGTTAAAAGATGTTCAATTTCTGAATGGATTTCGTTCTTATACTGGTTCAACTTAATAGCAATTTGTAGTGAGGTTATTCCACTTTCATTCTTTTTACTAAGCCACGATACTAATGCTGAAAAAGATGGTGAAACATATTGTGATGTTACAACCTTACTACTATCTTTTTCTACGTCTGCGCTAAAAGAAGTCCATTTCTCCCAAATAGCTTTGTTATTTCCATATAAAGGTTCAGATATTAACAAAGCATCAGTAAACAATTGTGCTAATTTCTCCACGCTGTCACTCCTTTCTTTCGTACATTCCTTTCAAACAAACCAATATTTAGCGAATTATATATAAATCATTATTATTTTCCGATTCTGTTATGTTCAAAAAAATAATGAAACACTTTTGTCTTGTTTGTACAAGTGAAATAACATTTATTATACATTACCAACCAATATACCATCAATTAATCTAACGAATTAATAACTGAAACACTTTTGGACATATTGTTAACCTTTTTTATAAATATGAAACACACTTTTTCCCTTATCACTTCTCTACCATACTCTTATATAAGCTTTTACATGCATAACACGTATATAATGAGCTAGATTCATTCATATCTATTTGAAACAAACAATTGAAACATCTTTGTCATATCCTTGACCTAAAATTCAAAAGATGAAACATTAGTTAATTTTTCTTATTTTGATTATATATTTTCAATTTTTTTTTAACATCCCGTAAACTCATATATATCAAGCGTTTTACCTTCTATGTACAAAGCGGATCCTAGATCACCCTGAAACATTTTTGCCATATCCTTGACCTTATCAAATATAAGAAACACTTATAAACCCTTATGTATCAAGGTTTTATAGGTGTTTCTTTCTTTTTTCCCTACATATAAAACATGAAACACTTTTGCCATATCCTTGACCTTTTAAATTTTAAAACATGAAACGTTTTTTGCCATATCGTTTACCTAATATCTTTTTCAATTCTCTTACAACCCTTCATACCACTAAATTCAATGGATATCCTCATAATAAATGACTCATATATGAACATGAAACACTTTTGCCATATCCTCGACGTAAAAACATGAAACATCTCCATTTACCCCTTATATATCAACGTTTTTCTACTGTTTCACTAATAATTTGACACATCTAAAACATGAAACGTTTTTTGCCATATCCTTGACACAAAAAAAAATGAAGAAAATCCTGTATCCCTTGTCACAACTGGTTTTATGCCGTGTTTCATATTCTCAAAATTCCCCTTAAAGGAGCACCTTTCAGCAATTTTCGATTTGTTATAATCAAAATTGGTATATTTTATAGTATCCTGGCATATATTTCTGAGTTTACAGGTAGGAGGTGAAAAAGATGGGAAAATCATTTATTATTCATAACCAACGTGGTCTAAATGGACAATCTACAAATGCAGTATTAGTAACACTGAAGTCTTGGCAAAAACTTGTTGAAACTTTCGAGGAGAAATACTACAGCTATAAAGATACATACCTTGAAGATCTACTGGATCAAATGACATATGAAGAACGTGTTGCAGATGTAGATGGCTTTGTAGAACAGGCGAAACCATCTTTTTCACGTCGTACCCTGTCTGCTGTTTCTGAAACTATGGGAAGGAAACATAAATTATATGGTATTACAAACGCAGATTTAGAAGTCTTCTTATACCTACACAAGAAATGTTACACAAATGGGGTTATTCCAAATGTAACAGTACATATGATGTGGGAAGATTACAAGCAATATAAAGAAGAGTTTGCTTACATACAGCATTCTCAATTCTACATTGCATTAAAAAAACTAAGTCTACATAACATTGTCACGATTGAAAAGGAATTAGATGGCCGCTATACCATTAAGCTAACTCATTTTATGAATGAAGAAACTGAAAAGGCAAACCCTTATGTTTATATTAGCCCAGTGGTATTTACAAAGGCTTTCTTTGGGCTGTCAGTTGCAGCTAAGAAATTATTCTTGGACATTGCTATGCAACAGCACAGAGAAACTACACTAAAACGTTCCTTGGACAAACAGGATGAAAGAGGAAATAAAACTCATTTTGGTGGAATGTACCGCTTTTTACATAAGAAATACCCGCATCAAATCCGTGCCGTTATGACAGAATTAACAACTGCACTACCATGTACAGGAACTCCCCTATTCAAAATTTGTAAATTACAAAAAGGGGTTAATAATAAAAAAAGATATACGACTTTATATCTCTCCTTACATACGGATTTCTTATGTACAAAAGAAGCAGGAGAAGTACAGTATCGTGATCCATTCACGCCAAAGGTTACTTATGCTCGTAAAGCTCGTTTTATTGAATCTGTGCTACAAGATATGAATATTGGTGAATTTAAAAAAGACATGAATAAATTTATTCATGTACTTAAATATACATGCCACCGACAAATTCGTAGTGTAATTTATAGCTTGCGTGACATGATAGATCGTAATGAGGAATATCCAAGTAAGTTAGTATATACACTGAAGAAACTATTAAACCAAACGTCACAATATCAAATTCTTGATACGGCGGCTAAGGAAGGTATCTATCCTCTTATTACACAACATGTACCTAAAGAGCAAAAAGAACAAGCTGTATTTGATTTCGGATTGCATTTCTCTATGTACTCACTTCGAAACATCAAAAAGTTGTTCCGTAAAACGTATGAATTACTAAAATACAAATTTGCTGTACCTGTTACAGAGGACTCGTATCACCGCAACTATCTAAAGTATCAAGAAGAAACGTTGTTTAGAAAGTACGCCTATGAACAAGGTACAAATCTAAATGCTTATATGGCTTTAGAAATTGAAATACGTGAGCTTTTAAAAGCAAGAGGACATAAAGAGCGCTTTATTCCTAGTGATGTTCGCGAATTGTTCATTGAAAAAATAGATAGATTACCTAAAGAAACGCTTCGTGTTATTGAAGTACCAGATGACTTCAATTTGATTACATTTATGCGTGCCTTTGAAAAGTTAATACGCACTGGTATTCAAGTAACAACAGCTGAACAAGTACTTGAAGTAATAGAAACCAATTAAAAATACTCCGCTCTCTATTTTTGAAAAAATTAAAAGTAGAGGGCTATTCGTGTTTGTTCCGTTATTTGAAAGCCTTGCACTGATTCCTAATAACAATCAACTTTCGTCGATTCTATTAATAATAGAGTCTTTTTTTATGCACTCCTATACAATAACTGCACTGTAACTGACTAAATTTCCACACATACTTTCATATAAACACGTTATGAGCTGCCTTAATGCATTCAAATACCTACAAATAATCGCAAGAAAAAATTAAAATTTTGTGTATAAGTAGATAAATATAGTCGAATGTGAATAACATAATACAATAATTACTGATATAAAGGTATTCTAGTAACTTATCTATCAAAAATCATCAATATGTGTGTGAATAATGTGATAAATTCGGATTATGTTAATTATTTAGCACCTAATGTGAATGGTTTGTGGGTAAATAAAATAAAATTGTGGAAATGCAGTGGATTAATACAGAATTAAGCGAGTGAATAAATATGTTTAACAATGTATTTATTTGTTTCATTTTTTATGTAGAAATATATGTTTTTGTTTATGATTATTTGTAGTTTCTATATCAATATTATGCCTACTTTTCCGTTGTTAAATACTACTATTTTTGATTTTTTACGCTATAGCATCTTCAGAATCCTTGTGACAGTAAGAGAAACCTCCTATTTACTTGTCCTATAAAAGTTTTATCTTTATATTTTAAATATATATAAGATATATATTTATATTAGATTTTATTACAGAATTAGTTTGTTACTTGGGATAAGTTATACCTCATATAAATATATGCATAACTTAAAAAAATATTAGAATTAATGACTTAACAGGGAAATATTAGCTTTAAATAGTGCAATGAATAGATATATTGTCTATTTGTTAACTAGTCATATAGAATAACGATTCTTTCATAAAAAGAACCCTAAGAAGAGAAGTTTAGGGTTCTTTTTTATAATTTATAAAATATAAGAGATGTTTTAGACTTGATGCTTCCGCCTAATTATGTAAGTACAAACTATACAATATGTATCTTCTAACCATTCTTCCTTAATCTTCTTCTCTCTTTTTCTAACCGTCTAAAAATCACACATATAACACCGCCCGCCACTGTAAACAGAATGCCAGGCACCAATATTGAACTACTCACCACTTAACGTCCTTGCGGACTGTTTGAAGTGGAAGATTCCTAAGTACAGAGTTCTATTGAACTCTAATGGATTAGGCTATCCCCGTAGTTCCTACGGTTAAGAGACGAATTGCCTCATTTCTCAGATTGAGTGCTGCATTTCGATCTGGATCGTGATGTGTGCCGCAAGAAGGACAATCCCACACACGAATTGTTAGATTTTTAACGTCTTTGTTTTTGAATCCACAATTGGAACATAGTTGACTAGAAGCAAATATTTTAGATACCACGACAACTTGTTTACCATACCATTTCGCTTTATATTCCAACATAGCTCGAAATTGTGACCAAGATACTTCACTAATCGCTTTTGCAAGCTTTCCATTTTTGAGCATGTTACTGACTTGTAAGTCCTCCATACCGATGACATCGTGGTTTTTGATGATTTCAGTAGAGAGTTTATGTAAGTAATCAGCTCTTGCATTTGCAATATGTTCATGGATTCGTACAACTTTCACACGTTGTTTATTCCAGTTCGAAGAACCTTTCGTTCTTCTGGAAAGGATACGCTGTACTCTCGCTAACTTTTCTTCTAATATACGGAAGAATTTAGGGTTCTTGTATGTTGCGCCATCAGAAAGAATAGCAAAATCTTTTAATCCAACATCAATTCCACAATTGGATTCAGTTTTAGGCATTTCTTGTACGTTTGTTTCGACAAGAACAGATACAAAATATCTACCACTTGGGTTGCGTCGAATCGTTGCATTTAAAATACGACCTTCTACTTCACGACTTTTGGCAAAACGAACAAGGCCAAGTTTAGGTAATTTCATTTTGTTGCCTACAATTGCAATATTGCCATTCGTTTGCTTGGTTGTGTATGACTGAACTTTATTCTTTTTAGACTTGAATCGTGGAATATCATTCTGTTTCTTGAAAAAACGTGAAAAAGCATCTGCGAGGTTTTTTAATGTGGATTGAAGGGCAATACTATCGACTTCTTTTAACCAAATCGTATCCTGTTTCTTTATAGGTATCATTCCAAAGAGTAAGAAAATGGTTAAATACAAAGCGGCTGCAACCAATCGTTTTAGCAATTAATATTTCTTGTCTCTTATTTGGATAGATACGAAATTTATATGCTTTATTTACTAACATGGGTTGCACCTCACTTTTTTGTATGATGCCTACAGTATACTAAAAAATGTAGGCTTACGCCTACCGACATTCATCTCCCACCTAAAATTGGTGTTTCACAACTTCCCATTTTTGAGGAAGGAGTCTTCTGTCGGAAAAAGATAAATAAAAAAAAGACCTAGCTTGGTAAAGATAGATAGCTAATAAGAGTATCTAGTTCCCAAGAAGCCCCCACTTCAAACAGTCCGTAAGGACGTTAAGTAGCGGGTAGTTCACAGAAGTTATTGAATAAGTTATTGGTAAGCAAGAATGATTTTGTAGATATGAAATTAACAACATTCACAACTAAATTTCTAGAAATGACTGAAACAGATAATGAATTAGATTCAAAAGAAACACATTTTTTCTTGCTGTATGTGCAACTTTGGGAACCAACAACAGAGTTAAATGAAGAGATGCATCAATATAACATGACATTGACAACTTCTCCCCTAACAAGAAATGAATCATATAGAACCAAACAAATGAACAAGAAAGATACTCAGGATAAGCTGTTTCAGGTATTAAATGAAAGTAATTTAGCAGTATAAGTATTATTAATGTAATGCTATTACAGCATTGTATTTTTTGTTATCAATAATAAGGGGTTTATATAAGTTTTATATATAAGCTTTATATGTAAGTCTTATATAAACTCCGTGTTACATTAATATTGATATAAAATTGATATGTTAAAGGTTAAACTCCTTTTATAAAAAGATTTTACTACACACTGTACAAATAAAATGTATATAGACAGCGTGTATAAAATTTGTTATTTAATATGTGAGTTTTATGTTAACGTATAGTGCTGTTTTTTGGCGGATATGTTTACCTAATATAGTAATGATAGTGAAATCCATTCTATTTATAGTTTAGAATGTGAATTACATGAAATGTAAGATTAATATAGTGTATATACATCGTATATATACGCCGTATAAATGAAAGCTTATAAAATAAAGGGTTTTTTAATAATGGGATCTATAAGTTTTATATATAAGTTTTATATATAATGACTTGATATACGCCTTATAATGATGTACTATGTTTCTAGGAATAATTAACCAA
Organism: Bacillus sp. 95MFCvi2.1; assembly: GCF_000374965.1. NCBI lineage: Bacteria > Bacillati > Bacillota > Bacilli > Caryophanales > Bacillaceae > Bacillus > Bacillus sp. 95MFCvi2.1. Next base: position 23,203 of record NZ_KB895719.1, read on the forward strand.
TGGTTTAAGGGGGGGACAACTTGAACGAGGTTTTAAGCGAAAAGTATCAAACAATAAAATTTACAGATGAAGTAGTGAACATGTTCGCAGATATTCTTGAACAAGACGAGATACTATATAGTGTATTTCTATACATAGGAAACATCGTTAATAAACAATTTCAAGAAACCAAATACATGAGGGGCATATCCATTAATGAAATTGTTGAAAATGTAGTCATTGATAGGAGAGTAAAGAAAACAAAAGGAAAATCTTATTCATTAGAAGTTGAACGCACCAATATATCAAGACGTTCAGCCGAAATAAGTGTTAGTACACTATCATCAATGTCTTTAATCTATGAAAAGGCTATGCACCCGTATAAATTTTTAATCTCAACTTATAGAGGACAACAAGTACTTATTGAGTTAGGGAAAAGAAAAAAAGTAAATAAGTAAATAAGGAGAGATAAAATAATGGCGAAAAATTTCTTGAAGAATGAAGTAGCAGTTAAGATGACGATGGTTGGTTTTGGCCAGGCTGGTACTAGAATGGTAGATAAATTTGCTGAATATAAACATACAGATGGAACATCAGTATATAACTGCTTAGCATTAAACAGTAATGATGGAGATCTAGCAGAACTAAAAAATGTACCAAAAAGCAACCAAGTGTCACTTAAATTAGGTGGTTTAGGTAAAAATCCTGAGCGTGCAGTAAAGGTACTTGATTCAAATGATGAGGCAAAAGAAAAATTAAAAGAATTTATCACGGAACGTGTAAGACCATCTGATGAACTTGTGCTATTCTTCGCAGGGCTAGGTGGAGGAACAGGAACTTCTACAATCATTAAGGCGATTGAAGAGTTTTCTGCTTTTCATAACAAGCCTGTCATTAGACAAGAATTACAAAAAGTTACACAACAATATCCTATGGCAGAGATAAAAGCAAATCAAGCAAAATTTGCGAGAATCGCCTTTGAAAATGCTATTGAGCGTAAAGATTTTATTAAAATGGGGATTGTTGTAACACTTCCAGTAAGAGCAGATGGACCGGATGTACTAAGACAAGTTAATAAATTTTCTCAGGAGATTTGGAAATTAGCTAATGATAAATCAAAAGGTGTAGCATTTGTAGTATTTGCTGATAATCAACACTTTTATGATGAATTTAAAGAGCTAAATGAAAATGAGAAAAAAGGTATTGCTAATTCACGTGATTATGCAAATCAACGCATTAGTGAAATTATTCATGAATTAAATACAGCTGCAAATGGATCAGGAACATCTGTAATACTTGATTCTCAAGACTTTAAACGTATTTTACTTGAGAAAACAGGTTGTTTAGTAATTAATAAGGTTTCACGTAATATGAACCAGATTGAAAATAGCCATGCAATTGTAGAAATGTTTAAAGAATCATTAAGAGGAAGCTCTTTCCATCATCCAATTGATTTAATGAAAAAGAATAACGATGGTTCTGTTGAAGCATCAAAAGTGCATCATTTTGGTATGCTTGCTATCCTAGATGAACAAAAAAACATTGATGATTCCTTCATGGATGATGCTAAAGTAGAAGTCTCAAATAATTTACCTATAAACGGTACTGTTTTTAATGGATATTTAGTAAGTAAGAATGATTTCTTGGGAAGTGTATATACGTTTTATAAAACTGATGCATTACCATCAAGATTATCTAAGGGATTAGTTGAAGAGTTTAATGAATTTAAAGAGAAGCAAAGTCAAATTCAGTACACAAAGTCTCAAATTAGTACGATAGAAAGTATAGATGAGGATGAGGACTTAGGTTTTGCCTTTGGTGATTTTATCGATATGGGTAGTGACGAAGAAAATACAGAAGCTGGAGCCAATGAAGATGCTGAATTAGCGGACTTTTTAGATCCAGATAAGATGTTTGGTACTACAAAATAAGAAAAAGTCTGGAGCGAGCTCCAGACTTTTTCTTATTCCACCGTCGTATTCATGAGAGATTTCATATAATCAATGATATTATCATGTATGTACTGCTCAATGAAGAGTTGCTTTTTAGCTAAATCTTCTTCTTTTTTAAACCATCCTACCTTTTTAATACGTTCCTCATCAGGTTTGCTATTCCAGAGGCCTTCTGCTTGCTTTCTTAATTCCTGGCGTGCTCTATGTTCAATAATGAAATTATCTAGTCTTTCTTGACGTTGACGTATCTTTAAAGCTTCTGCATCTTCAGGTTGTGGTAGCTGTTTTAATATATTTTCTATCTTCTCTTCATACTGAGATTCAATATTTTTTATTTTTTCTTCTATTTGCTTATTTACCATTTTTTCAATGATTTCTGCAGTTGCTTGAAGGTTTAATTGGGTAGATACTTCATTTGCTTGATTCTCTAGTGGTACTGGTCTTAAATCAAATTGATGTGGTAAAAGTTCAATAATAGCATCTAAAGACCACTTCTCATCTCTTTTTTGTTTTATAAAAAGAGCGATTTCAAGATCTAAAGTATTATAGAGCTTTTCGTTTGTGTTATGGGTTCTTAAAGTTTCATGTAGCCCTTTTTCTTCTAAAATATTGAACCAATTATACACTGTGTTATGGTGACGTCCGACTAATTTAGAGAATTCTGTTATCCTCCATGCCTTTTCAAAAACATTATCGTTTAATATATCATCATCGCTTTTTTGATCAATCATTGTCCTACCTCCTTGAAAAAATCATCAAATACACACTTGAATTAAAATTAACATGTGGACTGAAATCAACATGTTAATAGTTATTTCGATGATATCAATGCAAATACCCAAGTTAGTAGGTATTCACATGAAATGTGAGATTAACATATAACCAAGAGTGTATTAACAAAACATTAACTATAAATCTACAATTTGTTTAGAACGTTAATGTTTTGTTAACTAAAAACATATAAATATCAATGTTATATTAATGATAATAAGTATATTTTGCGCTAGAAATGCGGCTTATAGTTGCCATGAGATTAACATATTAAATTGCTTATTATTAATGATAAGGAAATATAAGTGTTTTGTAAACAAATTATGAGGATATATTGACTGCGTTCTGTGGAAAATGAGAAAAGTAGGTTATTAAATTCCAATTTCAATGTATAAAAAGATACAAAAAGGCAATACTACTAACGTGATGATGCTAGTAGCTAAATAATACTAGTAAGTTATTGATCCTTTAATCTTTTAAATAGAGTTAATGTTTCTCTAGCCCTGTTATTCTTATAGAAGTGATATGAATAGTATGCTCCCTGTTATGATTAGTATTGATTTCATTGTTTATTTTATATAAAACTGCAAGAGTATTTTGTCATGATATAGAATTTAGTGGGTTCAATATATCTAATTTACCACTAGTAAGCTTATATAAAGCGCACAAAATATTATGCTCATGCACAGATAAGTGTTTATATGTAATTGAATATGGATAATGTTTAGATTATAGCGCGAACTTAACTGTTGTTTATAGGATGATTTAAGCAAATTAGAGAGATTGAGGTTGATATGTTAGATGCTTGGGCACTCTATTATCTCAAACACCTTGAAAACAGACATTAACATGAAATATGAAATTAACATGTAATGAAGAGTATATCGACAAGACATTACTATAAAATCAAAATATATTATCATTGTTAATGTTATATCAACTAAAACTACATGCACATCGACATAACATTGATGATAGTGAGCTAATTATGTATTAGTAAAACGACTTAAGGTTACTATGAGATTAACAAAACAATCTGTACAGTATTTATAAAAAGAAAAATAGAGATTTATACATAAAATATGGATGATATTAAAACTTTGTAATAACATTAAGCTGGATACGAATTGCTACGCTGCTAATATAGTCTTCTTCCTTGGTGATATTAATCTTTAATTATGTCTTATCACAGTAAAAAGAATCGATCCAGTGCTTCTATAATCTTTCATAGATAAGTTAGATGTAAAATTTCATAAATAGTATATTCGTGTAGGGTAAGCATTTTTACGCAATTGAGTACTAAATATTATTCAGCCGGTGGATTCAATTTTACTTTTGTGTATATAATTTAGGTTCATTAGAGATAGTGACATTAACATGAAATATGAAATTGATATGTAATAGAGCTGATATTAACAAGACATTAACTATAGTGATGAAAGCCTCTTTAGTTGTTAATGTTATATCGATTATAAATGTATAAATATCGATGTTTTTCGTTCTGTGGAAATTATATATAGTTGATTCTTGAGTCTTCATTAAAATTTAAAGTGATTCAAAACAGTATTTGATAATGATTTGTACGTTTTATAGTTTATTTAAACGAATAGCAGTAATCTACCAGAGGTTATTTGTAGAGAATGGTTAACACTTTTTTATTTAGTGAATTATTTATAGAGTATCTGTGAAGGTGTTTTCTTTTTTACAACTATATATACTTTACAAGGGGCTATTCGTTTTATAGTTTTTTTCGATCAGTGCTAATGGCCTATGATTTATTAAGAGTTTAGAAAAATATCCTTCTATTAATATATTCATTAACTTTAAATCAATATTAGTTTAATAATTAAGTTACTGTTGATATGAAATTAACATTTTTATCTTTGTTTTCGTTAACATGTTAATGTCTGTTGATATGTTAATGCTAATTATCGTGCTGTAATCAGTGAGTTTGTTTACAAGACATTGATATTTAGTGAATTATTTCTCACTTAACACCTTTGTGTTTTTTTGAAGTGAAAGTTTCTTGGAAAATAGATATTTGTAAGCTATTAATATTTATTTTCTCCAATCGTATGTGTAAATATAATCGATTAGTAGAAGAATTTTGTGTATTAGAGATTGAAAGAAAAATTAACTTGTTTACATAATAATTATTACGGTTTATTTTCAATAAATAAACTCAGTATTTAAACTTATAATTTACATACTTAAGGTGGATGTAATTGAGAGAGGAACACGCATCGCGCAAGACTTTATAGTGCCAGTAGAAACAGCGTACTTTGTAGAAGTGAGAAGAACTAAATGGGCGGATCAATACAAAAGTGAACACTTAATCCTGAAACAAGCATACTTAGATAACGGATGGTGATGGGAATACAGATGCGGAATCCCACAATACAAAGAAGATACAATTGATATTGGAGATATGGTGTATTGCGAGAAGTGCAAGGAGAAATCCGAAATTAAAAAGAGCAGCTAGCAAAAGCTAACTGCTCAACTCCAAGGCATCTCCAAAAGGGGGACGGAGAAAGAAATTTAAATGGGTTTTGGCATACAGCCTATCTATGTTATTGACAGAATATTGGGATTTATTCATGGGGAGAAATTTATTATACATAAATTAAAAGAATCTGGTTAATTTAGTAGAAACCTATGCCGAATTATTTGATGGCCACTCTACGATTGAAGACTTTAAAAAAGAACAAGTTGTATCTTTTTCTTTACGTAATATTTCGGAGTTTAAAAATGAAGTGTTTGGTGCTCAAATCTTTAATATCTTGAATTTACTTTGGGATGAAATGATTTCAAATGGTGCACCGCAATTAGAAGCATTTAATAAAAAGCAACTTGCCTTTGAAGATGTGGTTCGATATCTAATCTTGATTGATGAATCCCATCGTATCATCAACACAAAAAAAGAAAGTGCACATGCATTGCGGTCTTTAATCAAGTTTAGCCGGGAAGACCGAAAATATTTCGCAGGTCTTTTATATGCGAGTCATAGTATTCGTGATTTTGTACCGGATGGATCGTCACAAGAAATGGTAGATGAAATCAAAGTATTATTTGAGCTTACATAATACAAATTTATTATGCAGCAAGATAACAATAGTTTAGATATGTTACGGAGAGTGTTTGCAGGACAGCTAAGTGAAAGTGAAATTGGAGCGATTCCACATTTACCAACTGGTGATGTCATTCTAAGTATCGGAGCTGTAAAAAATATTCATTTTCATGTAGAAGTAACAGACGAAGAATTGATGTTATTTGGTGGAGGCGCTTAATACCATGAATCTCGTTTTAAACTTAATACCAAAGAAATGGCTTATCACTTTCGGGTTACTTGTGATGGGTCTTTTTGCACTTCTTGTAATGGGAGTCATGAGTGTTTTTATAGTGGCGATGGGGAGTGAGAGTGGTACAGAAAGCGGTGAGATTACGTATACAGGCCAAGGGCAGGTCATGAATGTTTCACCTGAAATTATGAAATGGGAACCTACAATTCGAAAATACGCAAAGGAGTTTGGAGTGGAAGCTTTTGTACCCTTAATGTTAGCGCAAATGATGCAAGAAAGTGGTGGGCGTGGCAGTGATCCCATGCAATCATCTGAGGGAGCATACAATACGAAATACTGTAAAAGTCCGAACTGTATTACAGATCCAGACTATAGTATTTGGGCTGGGGTACAGGAATTTAAACACGCAATCGAACGAGCGGGTGTGACGGGACCAGGTGATACGGATCATATCAAAACAGCTTTACAAGCTTACAACTGTGTGACACGTTCTTAACTGAAAAGGTTAAGCACTGATATGAAATCAGGAGAACTACTATTTCGAGAAGTCAAATGAAAGGGTAACGCCTGGAAGGGCTTCCTCTGATACTCCGACATGCATGATGCAGTGGATAAGAACTGTAAGTGTGTGAAGCTCGGTAAAGTCGGCCGAGAGCTACCGTAAAGTACGGAAGTACTACGAAAGTTGTCCAGAGGTGGATGATGTAGCCTATAGGTCGGGAGTCTACAAAACACTCATGGGTAGAATGGATTCACAAAAACCATCGGTAGGCAGAATCTGACGAATCTCCGAATGTACGGGTCTAGAACGCTTAACACATAGAAATGTGTGTGCCACGGGCGTGGCGTTGGTGTGGGTAAGTAAGAATAGTTGTTATGAAAACCCATATGTCGTTACAGGCGGCATCCAGTCAACAGGCTTAAAGGAGAGCCCTAAAAGTGTCATGAACAGATAGAAGTAGTGGAACGTGGAAAGCCACCAACATGGAGAACTTATCTTTAGTGAAGTGTTTAAGGGGAAAATGTTCGTGAGATTAGCGCACATATAACCTTTATTTATGGTGGTGAGAGTGATGGCACAGTACCTATGAAATGATGGAAACATCATGAAGGGATGGCCATTAGTCTGAAGAAGATTGACCAACCATTTTATGAGGCAAATCAGTCGAATTATAAGGTTCTTGTGAGACTAAAAAAGGTTAACTCTGAAAGGAGCACCGACTTATAAAGAAAACTGCGAAGCTTAGACACGCTGAATACTATGATATGCAGTCCGTTCTGGACGGTTTATATCAGCAAAGTCGAAATGGAGACAACTTTTATAAGCTAATAGAGCTTATGACGATGGATGAAAATATCAAATTGGCATATCGAAACATTAAAAGAAATATGGGGAGTGTAACAGCTGGAGTCGATGGGATGACCATCAACGACATAAAATTGCTTTTAACAGATGAAGTGATAGAACAGGTTAAATCAATGTTCTCTTGGTACAAACCACAAGCGGTTAGGCGAGTTTTTATACCGAAACCTAATGGTAAAAAGAGACCTCTTGGAATACCAACAATATGGGATAGACTGTTTCAACAGTGTATCTTACAAATCCTTGAACCTATATGTGAAGCAAAGTTTCATGCTCATAGTTATGGGTTCCGTCCAAACCGAAGTACACATCATGCATTAGCAAGAGTGAAATCTTTGGTGAACAGTCAAGGAAGAGGTTTTCACTACTGTGTGGACATAGATATCAAAGGATTCTTTGACAATGTAAATCACGGAAAGCTCATGAAACAGCTATGGAACATGGGTATAAGAGATAAAAAATTACTTTCTATCATTTCAAGTTTGTTAAAAGCAGAGATCATTAATGAAGGTTTCCCGAATAAGGGGACTCCGCAAGGAGGCATTTTAAGTCCTCTTCTTTCTAACGTGGTTTTAAACGAGTTAGATTGGTGGATTAGTGACCAATGGGAGACCATAGAGACTAAACATCCATATGTGGCGAGACAAGATAAGTATAGAGCATTAAAGAAAAGTAATTTGAAGGAATGCTTTCTCATTAGATATGCAGATGATTTCAAAATATTATGTCGTAACTACTCAACGGCTCTTAAGATGTTTGAAGCGACAAAAGATTTTCTCAAAACGCGGCTACAGCTTGAAATTAGCACTGAGAAATCCCAAATTGTCAACTTACAGAAGAAGTCTAGTGACTTCTTGGGATTCACTATTAAGGCACGGAAAAAGAGAAATCGGCATGTTGCTCATAGCAAGATGTGTCAAAAAGCCAGAGAAAATGCCTACGGAAAATTGAAGGAAGCCATCAAGAAAATAAGTAAAAAGCAGACGCCAGAGGCAGTATGGCATTACAACACAGTTGTGATGGGCATACAAAATTATTATGCGGCTGCAACCCATATTAATAAAGATTTAGATCAAATGAGTTGCCATCTCATAAGAACACTCTATAACCGACTGAGGCGAGATTGGAAAAGAGCCACTAAGCACGATATGTCATCCACTTTGAGAAAAAGGTATCGGAACTATAATCCGAAACTCTATAAAATTCAAGATATTGTACTAATCCCGATTCACGCACAAAAGCATAAATCAGCAAGGAATTTTACCCAATCTATTTCAAATTATACCGAAGAAGGTAGGGCGGAAATTCACGATACCTTGAAAGCTATTGATAAAGAAACACTTAGACATGTGCAACGATTTTATATGAATCATCGAACCGTAGAATATAACGACAATCGTATTTCAAAATTTGTAGCACAGTATGGAAGATGTGCAATTACTAAACAGGAATTGGGTCTAATTGGTTGGCACTGCCACCATAAAATTCCGTTGGAATTTGGCGGGAAAGACGACTATGAAAACCTGATAATTGTGCTAGAAGATATACATGTCGCAATTCATCATGATGATTCAGAGAAGGCAAAATCCATCTTAGCCAACTATGAAATAGAAGAAGAAAAAAAGCAAATGTTCGATAAGCTAAGAATACTTGCGAATCGAGCACCTATCTTCTCTTTAATATAAAAGTTAGGTCAATTGAATCAGATGGAACGCCGTATGAGGGGAAACTCTCACGTACGGTGTGAAGTGGGGGAAAAGGTGAAGATAACTTCAAATCCTTACCTATCACTATTTGGAACAGGATTCTTTGATTTTATTGCAAAAAATGGTGGGAAATACACAAAAGAATTAGCAATTCAGTTCTCCGCAGAAACATATCAAAAAGTAAAACATACGGGTATGTATCGTTGTGTAAGACCAGAGATGATACCCTATGGGGCATGTTATGGCGACGCCTTATATGTTGATGCGGTTTTGAAATATTTTATACCTGGCGTACCAGTAAATGGCGGTGGAGGAAGCGCAGGAGGCGGTTCTTCTGGCTCACAAGTTGCCGATGTAGGGCGTCAATGGATTGGACGTTCTACGTATGTATTTGGTGGTGGACGCAACACAAATGACATTGCAAGAGGGATTTTTGATTGTAGTAGTTTTGTACGTTGGGCATTTGAACAGGTTGGGATGAATGTGAGTCCAATGGGAGCTGTAAGTACAGAAACTTTAAATAAGATTGGTACACAAATTTCACCAATGGAAATGAAAGCTGGTGATGTTATTTTCTTTGATACGTATAAACATGACGGTCATGTTGGCATTGTCATTGATCAAAATACTTTCATTGGTTGTCAAACGAATAAAGGTGTCTCAATCGAAAATTTATCGACTCCATACTGGACTAAAGTATTTAAAGGACATGTGAGACGTTACTAAAATGATAACAAAACTGGATAGGGGATTACAAGTTAAGGAGGCGGCATTAGTGAGTGAAACGAATGAAAAAGATAAAAGAAAAGTCTGGTTTGTAACGCTTGCAATTGTTATTGCAGGCGTTACTTTTTTGAACATCGTTTTGTATTCTCGTAACGATGAAACGGGTGATGTAAAGCAATTAAAAGTTCGTAACCAGGTGTTACAAACTGAAAATGAAGAACTGAAAAAGAAAGTGAAAGAAACACTTCCTTCGGAACAAGAACAAGAGCGACAATCGTATCTTTCGGCAGTCGAGAAGTTTATTCAGTTATCCTTTCATCGAGAAAAACAAGGATATGAGGAACGAAGAGAACAAGCAAAAAAATTAATGAAAGATGAAGTGTTTCAGCTCTTTTATCCAACGGATACATTCGAAATGGGGGACACATACGTATCTAAGCCATCTGATATGAAGTTATATTTACAAGACTATAAAATTGGTGCTTCTCAGGTAGAAGTGATCATAGAATTTCAAAATACCGTGACCATTGGAGCGAATGGAACAACAGATAAAACGAAAAATGTGATGAAAGTAACGGTGCAAAAAAATCAAGAGAGTTGGCAAGTAACCAATGTAGAAGAACTAGCGGTTCAGATCATTGCATCTTAAAAAAAGTGAGGTGTTTAGTAAATGGAAGTTGTAAATAATAGTGTGAATTTAAGACGTAAAAAATCATGGATATACGGTTTGATTGTTGGGTTTATGTTTGTTGGTTTTTTCGGTTTTTTTACTTCGAAATTATATTTACCCTATGAAGAACCGGTCTATCATACAGAGATGAAAAAGCCGGTTACGTTATTTGGAAATCGAACAATGACGATAGAGAAAAGAGCATATGATCCAGCTTCCCATACAATAGAAATGTTTCTTCATGTAGAGGGAGGAGATGGAGAAAAGTATCAGTTCCAGGCACAAGAAAAAGCAAATCCGAATCTTCAGTTACCAGTAAAAGTGGTGTACCAAGATGATGAAAATATGGTTGTACAAGTGAAAGAACTATCTCCAAAATGGCAAGCAGTTGCTCTCGATGTATTGGAAAAAAATAATCGAGATGTAACAGTAGAGACAAAGCAAAAGGCTGAAGGAGAAAACGAAACTTCAAAAGAAGATGAAAAACAAACATTCTTAAAATCATTCTTCTCCGATCAAAAGAAAACGGAAATAGAAGAGGGTATTTCACAAAAAAGTAAAGGTGATTATGCGAAAGTGTTTATCGGTATGAAACAAAAAATCTTAAAAGAAAAAGTAAAACAGTACGATGAAGTCATGAAACAAGAAACATCTAAACAAACAGAGTGGCAAAAGCAAATCACAGAATGGAAAAATGATTCTAAGTACCAAACTGAAACAGAAAAAATGGAAACCGACGCAAAAATCAACTCAAAAGAAACGAATATTAGCCAGTCAAAAGAGAAGGTTGAACTATATAAATGGGAGCAAGGACAAGTGAAAGAAAAGATAAAAAAATTAGATGAGAAGGCAAAAGATGTAGAGCGTTTATGAAAAAAGTGTAGTGTACCTTGAATGTACTTTCAAGGTTTTTAGGTGTACCTTGAGTGCACTTTTAATAGATTTTTAGTGTACCTCGACTGAACTTTGGAAGATATTGACTGTACCTTGAGTGTACTTTTGAAAGACTTTCATGACCCCACGATTTTACTAGGCTTTGCCTAGTCCCACACCCTCGGTGGGGGCAAAAATCCCTTATGCTCTTCTCACTCTTGGGTGTGGTGTTCTGAACAAATGGAGGCGAAATAACAGATGGACATTAAAATCCGAAATTTGAGTCCAGTTGCGATCAAAAGATTAGATGAAATTGCAAAGAAGAAAAACATTTCAAGACAGGAATTTTTAAAAGGACAAATTGAAACATTGGCGTTTTACCAGGAACAACAAAATCGTGAATTGTATCTTCAACAGTTGCTAGAAAAAAATATCTATGCGATGGAAAGTTGTTTCGAAGCTGTAAAAGAAATGAATGCCTTTTTACAAATGATGACGCAGGATGATGAGGTATGAGCCAAACAACAAGTCCTTCACAAGCAACGGTGACGCCTGGTGTGGTGACAGTGTCTCGTTTTGTTACGGCAGATGGAAAAACATTTCAGGATTATGTGGAGTATGTCGACCGAGAAGATGCGAAAAGAGAAGGTGAAGCGCACCAGAAAATGTTTTCTCTGTATCAGGATTATATGGGAGATTCAGAGAAGACATCTTCTCTCTTCACAGAGCATAGTAACGGTTTAAAGGAAAATGAAAAGAAAGACCTAAAAAAGATGTTTCAGCTCGCTCAAAAAAATAAAAGTATTATGTGGCAAGATGTCATCACTTTTGATAATGACTGGCTCGCTGAACATGGCGTGTACGATCCTAGAACACGTACTGTAGATGAAACAAAATTAATGGATGTGACCCGGTTAGCAATGAAAGAAATGTTAAAAAGAGAGAAGCTAGAACATACAGCAGTTTGGTCAGGAGCGATTCACTATAATACGGATAACCTTCATATTCATGTCGCAACTGTTGAACCATTTCCAACGAGGGATCGTGGGAAGCGAAAACAAAAAACGTTGGATGCGATGAAGGGAAAAGTTGTTCAAAATATTATGGATCGTGGTCAGGAACAAAAACAGATTAACGATTTGATTCGAAAGAATATGGTTGCAAAAAAGAAAGAAGATTCCACATTCACATGGCGCAATCGAGAGCTAAAACCATTATTCCAGTTTATTTATAAACGCTTACCAGAAGATAAAAGGCAATGGCAATACAGTTACAATACATTAAGCCCACTCCGTCCTCATCTCGATGCATTAACGCAAAAATATATTGAGAAGCACCATAAGGAAGACTATAAACAGTTTCTTCAAAAGTTAGATCAAGAAGTAGATGTATTAAAGAGAGCATATGGAGAAGGTTCTGGTGATAAGAAACGATATGAAAATTATAAAGAAAATAAAATAGAAGAGCTTCACAAGCGAATGGGAAATGCGTTTTTACAAGAGATGAAATCATACGATAAAGAACGACAGCGCATTGATAAAATGTTAGACCGAAAGCCTAGAGGGAGCAAGAACTTTCAACAAAATGTCTCGATGCAGTATGCTCTTAGGAAAATGGAGGGTGCGTTCAAAAGTGAATATGAAAGTTGGAAAAACCAACGTTATTATGAACGTCTTGAGAGAGAAATCCAACAACAAAATGAGAGGGGATATGAACGATGAGTAAAGTAAGGCGTGTATTAAAGTTAGAAAAAGATACTGATGATTATCTTATGGCATTTAAAGAAGAACATAAAATTAGATACAACGGGGTTGCTTTAGCACAAATCTTTAAAGAGCATAAAGAAGCGAAACAACAAGAATGGTCGCTTCGATATATTACACAAGTCGTGACAAAGCACCTTCATGAGGTGTTGAAAGAAGAACTTACAAAAATCCGACTTGGTACGAATAGTGCTGATAAAAATACACAAATGTTAATTGAGTTTATGAACGGCATCTATGAGCATGAACAGTATCAAGGAGTTTGTACAACTGATATTGCAGAAACTGAAGCAACAAAACATATAAGAGAAGTAGTAGAGGAGAAAATTGCACATAAAAGACAAAAGAAGATGGATTATCAAGCTTCGAAAGGGCAAACAAAAGAAGTGTATGTTCCAGTGGAGGAGGTGAATTGATAAAGAAAGGATGATGTATGCAATGAGAAAGTTAGAAAAAGTGTTTGAGCAATTAACGAATTATGAGAAAGAATACAATCGTGGATTGAAAATAAATAATTAACAAAAGAGGGGAAGATACAATGCTATTGTTTCATGAAGGTATTGAACTAGGAATTATAAAATCTATTGGCGAAAGAGAAGTTACTTTTCACGTCGCAAATCAAGAAGTTACAATCCCATTAACAGAAGAGGAAGAGCAAGAGTTATTTGATTATATTGAGCTTCCAGAAAACGATTTACTGATTCCCATCAACATGAAAACTCATAAAATATGTGTTCCAACAGACTTAGAAACTTGGAATGAAGAAACGATGGATGAATTAATAGAAGCTTCATCAAAGGGAGCGGAAAACAATGAGTAAAAAGCGTTCCCCTGTTTCATTTGAAGAGAAAAAACAAAAAGTAATAGCACTCACGAAAAAGATGGAAAAAAGTATAGAAGGTTATTTTCGTTCACCAGGAGATTTAAAAGAGTATTTGTCATTTATGGCAAAATTCTATCGCTATTCACCATCTAACATTGCATTAATACAGAGTCAATTTGAGGGATCCAGAGCCGTGGGTTCCTTTTCTTTTTGGAAAGAAAAAGGATTTTCGGTTAATAAGGGTGAGAAAGGAATACAGATCCTTGTTCCGAACCGAACAACAGCAAAATTTAAAGACAAAAGGGGAACTTGGAAACCTGTTGCAAAAGCGAATGAAGAAGAGAAAAAACAGATTGAATCTAAAAGTATAGAAGTGAAACCAGGTCGTCTATATTTTTCTGTCGGCTATGTATTCGATGTGTCGCAAACGAACGCAAAAGCGGAAGATTTACCTCGTATTTTTCCAAATCGTTGGCTAGAAGGAACTGTGAAAGATTATAAGAGTTTGTACAAAGGAATGGAAGCTATTGCGGAAAAGAACGGTGTGAAAATTATTGAACCGAAACATGAGCTTGGGGTCGCAAAGGGGGTGAGCTATACCCTAACAAAAGAGGTTGCTTTAAATCCAAGGAATAGTGAATTGCAAAATGTAAAAACGCTTCTTCATGAACTTGCCCATGCCAAACTTCATACAGCAGAAACACATATGAATTACACGGCACCAGAAAAAGAGTTTCAGGCAGAAATGGCAGCTTATACGGTTTCTTCCTATTTTGGAATTGATACAAGCGAGTATTCGTTAGGGTACTTAGCAAACTGGACGCAAGGGAAAGAGTTAAAAGATAAATCCAAATTGCTAAAAGAAGTACATGAAACGTCTGTGGAATTTATTGAAACAATTGAAAGTATTTTAGATAAAGAAATCAATAATAAAAAAGGGAAAGAGGTAGATAGTATGGCAAAAACAGAGTCAGATGGTTTATATGCATCTCCATATCATGAGAAAGCCCATTTGGTTACAATCGAAGTGTTGTATAAAGATGTGCAAGATATGTATGGTGGAAAAATACACATGATGGATGCTTTTACTAAAGAGATTACTGACATACCAATACGGAAGGAAGAAGAACCAAATCAAGAAGGTTTATCTGTATCTTTAACGGAAAAAAACGGTAGTGTAAAAGATGTTCACTTAAATAAAATTTTGCAACCAGATTTATATGAGACAGTCCATAATTCTGTTTTTGAGGGGAAAGAAAGTTCGTTTGTTGTACATCAAAAGGATGCACAGATTGATTTAAATGATCTAGTCAAAATAGCCATATATGATAAATGGGTACAAAGAGAAGTGGATTTTGTAGATAAAGCTGAGGATCAAAAAGAGTTAACGTTTAGTGAAAAAGAAGTAGAGTTATATAAAGAAATGAAACAGGAAGGTTATGCACCAATTGAGTCATTAGAACAAAAATTACAGCCACTTTCTCATACAGCTAAACATGTTACAGCTTCGATGGAGAAAGAATTAAGTGAAAAATATGAAGCATTTAAAAGGGCTCAATCTAATGAAACTGTGAACGATATTGATAGTATTATAAGCCGTGTACAAGTGGAAGAACGTTATTTTGCAACCAAAAATGTAGCAATTGATAATGAACTCATTACCCAAGAATCTGTCAATCAATTAGAAAGTAAAGTACAAGAAAAGTTGAATAAAGAGGGAATTACGGCTACTAAGCAGACCGCATCGAAATTGGTTGATCGGGAAAAACAATATGAACCATTCTCGAACTTTACGCAATTCCAAAATGTTGCAAAGAAAAAGAAACAAGAGGTGGAATTAGGACGATAAATGGCTTGTTTACACAATTTAATAAAGAAACAATGTCATCACTTATCGTTGAGAACGAGAAGTGATTTTTTATTTTAAGGAGGAATGAAAAATGAATATAAAAGAACAAGTCAAACAAGAAGAGGTAAAAGAGGCGTTGTACAAATATGCGTTGAAAACGGCTGGAAAACAAATAGAAAGGTTCCCTGAAGGGAATATGCATGAAAAACAACGAGGAGTTGAGCCTGGTGTGACTCGCTTTGCAATTCCATCTGTGACAAGCGCAATGGACTGGGGGCAAGGAGATATCACAATTGATGTTCATCATGATACGGGGAAAGTAAAAGTATATGAACAAGAAATAGATGGTGAAAATTGGTCAAATTCTTCTCTTCGACTTACAGGAGAGAAGTTGTTGTCTGATGTGGTGAAAAATTTGATAAAACAAAGAGCGCTTGAGCGGCAACGAATGGACGAAACAGCCAATCTAAAGATGGAAAACCAAGTAGAACAGTCTTTCCCATCTCTAGAACCATTAGATAAAAAAGATCAAGTGGTAATACCTAAAGGATTGCCTAAGGAGGCTTATAAAGAGTCATATAAGGAACAAATTTTAGAAGAACTTGCCCCTTCTCAGGATGAGATACGTTACAAGGAACAATATCAGGCAGAATTGCTTATGTTATTAGGAGTTGATAATGAAAAGGGATCAGATCCAAATAAACAAACCACATCAAAAGAAAAACAGGATAATAGTCCAGGGCAACAAGAAGAAACGTATACGAAAAGTCGGGAAGAGCGTGTCAAAGAAATGAAAGAGTTTGAGAAGACACATTCATATCCTGAAGTATACCGGTTGAAAAAGGAAGCTCTTCAGGAGTTAAAAGGAATGAATCTAACAGATTCCCAGCGGGAAAAGTTGTCCAGCATTGAAAAAGCTTTAGATCAAGAAAAACAAGAATATGATAAAAATAGTAAAAAAGAATCTAGCCAGGAGAAAGAACCGAAAAACCAAAATAAATTCGCTCAGCTTTTTCATCGGTTTAAAGGTGTGAAAAAGAACGAACAGCCAAAAGAAGCGGAAATGGAACATTCTAGATAGATATAGGTAGAGGAGAGTACTGTTAAACAGTGCTCTTCTTCTTTTTAAAAGCGAAAGGAGAGAAAAGAATGGTAAATATCGTCGAAATTGTAGACATCGATTACACAGGTGTATGGGCAGAGACAAAAAATGCAGAAGAATTAATTTTTATAGCACTACCAAAAGAAAAAATTAAATTTGTACGTGAAATACTGTCAGAGAAAAAACAAATGTATGTCTTTCTGCAGAAAGATTGGGAATGGAGAAAGATGTCATGAATCCATGGCTATTTGCTGGCTGTATGTTGCTTGTAGTCGTGGCATTGAACATTTGTTTATGGATGGGGCAATGTGTGATGAAACGCTTCAAAATGCGGAGAATCAAGCGTCAAAATTAAAGATGTTACATACATGAGGAGGAATGGGTAATGGGAAAAACATTATTTATTGCGGAAAAGCCAAAAGTTGCATACGAATTATTGAAATCACCACGTTTTAGAAATGCAGAGAAACATATGGGGAGTAAACCTTATTTTGGATACTTTGAGAACCATCAGTACATTATTAGTTGGTGTTCCGGTCATTTATTAGAGCTGAAGCATCCAGAAGAAATAGATGAGAAATACAAAGAATTTAAATTCGAACACTTGCCCCTTTTGTTAGAGCCGGAATACAAAGTGAAGCAAGATTATATCGAACAAATTAATATTTTAGTAGATCTATTGCAACGTCAGGATGTAGATCATGTGGTCAACGCTTGTGATGGAGACCGTGAGGGCGAGCTGATTTATCGTGAAATGTATGAATATGCGAGTGTAAATAAACGACAATCTCGCCTCTGGCTTGCTTCGTATGAGCCAGCAGAATTAGAGGCAGGACTGAACCGATTAGAGCCAGGGGAACACTATGACGGACTTGCAAATTCCGCAAAAGCAAGGCAATACCTAGACTATCTTCTCGGAATCAATGTGACGAGAGGATGTACAACGAAACTTGCTAAAAACCAATTCTTATTGGCAACAGGGCGTGTGCAAATGTGCCTGTTACATGAGATTTGGCAACGTGAGGTAGCTATAGAGAATTATAAGGAACAAATCTACTATAATCTAAAACTCATCACAGAGAATGGATTAGAAGCTGTTATGAAGACAGAAGATCAGTTATTAGATCCAGCTCCTTTGCAAAAGCTTGGTGCTAAATTAGTTGGTACAGAATTAACGGTAACGGAGTTTAAGGAGAGTACCAGAAAAAAGAAACCAAAATTGTTATATAACCTGACGGATTTGTATAAAGAGGCACATTCAAAATTGAAAGTGAGCGCAGAGACCGCAAAAAAACATATTCAGAGTTTATATGAAGAAGGTTGGATTTCGTATCCTCGGTCATCGTCCAGGCATTTGCCAACGGAAAAGGTAGGCAGAGTACAAGAAGTATTCAAAGCCTTGCAGTCTACCAATTATGCGGATTTGGTACAGCATGTAGATACACATACTATCACAGAAAAACATGCCACATTTAACGATGAGCTTGTAGATAGTCACTTTGCCATCATCCCGACAACAAAACCATATGACGGGACCAATAGAAAACCATTAGAAATTCAATTATATGACCTCATTGTGAAACGATTTATTGGGAACTTTATGCCACCGGCTATTTATTTGGTACGTGAGGCACAGTTTATAGATCGAGAGGAAAACATATACAGTACAAAAGAGAAAGTTCTTCAAGAGAAGGGATTTTTAAGCGTATTTCATGAGGATATGGAAGAAGGTTCTGTGGAAAGCTTTCAAATCCCTTTTTTATATGAGGGAGACTCGTTCCAAATCGTAAAACATGACTTAATGCAGTCGAAAACAAAGAAACCAGCATTTCATACTGAAAGCTCCATTCTAACGTTTATGGAGACCGCCGGTCGTAAATTAGATGATGACCATTTAAAAGAGCTAATGAAAGGAAAACGTATTGGGACGGTTGCGACAGAGGAGACCTTTATTCCAAAACTCACAACGAGAAATTACATCACAGTTACCAATGGACAAATTCGTACTACGAAAATTGGTCGTGCATTTGTAGAAAAATTTCCGATAGATGAAATCAAAAATCCAGCTTATACGGCTGAAATGGAAGGGATGATTCATATGATCGAAAAGAAGGAAATGCCATACGGTGAATTTGTGGAAAATACGAATACATTTGTAAGAGAAACAGTTGCAAAACTTGGAGAAACAGAAGAAAAAGTAGCGGATGAAATGATTTTGAATTGGAATCAACAAATTGAAGTATGCCGTTGCCCATGTAAAAAGGGGAAAATCCTTCATAAGGGCAACTTCTATGGATGTAGTAATTATCCAGAATGTGAGATCCGTATACCGAAGAAAATTAAAGAGAAAGCGATTCCTGAAGCACAAGTAAAAAAGCTGTTTGAAAGTAAGAAAACGGATCTGTTAAAAGGCTTTAAATCCGGTGAGAAAGAGTTTTCAGCGTATTTAGTATTCCGAGAAGGCAAAGTACAGTTCCAGTTTCCAACGACAGAGGAGCTGTCTCTTGGGAAGTGTCCAGACTGTAAGAAAGGGGACATTCTTCATCGAAAAACATTTTTTGGGTGCACTGAATATAAAAATGGTTGTAAGTTCATGCTGCCAGCAAAAATCAAAGAAAAAGCGATTCCCCCTTCTCAATTAAAAAAGATTTTGAAGGGGCAATGTTCAGACTTCATTCAAGGATTTAAAGGAGAAAAGGGTGAATTTACGGCGGCACTCTATTTGGATAAGGAAGGACTAAAGTTCCGTTTTCCAACAATTGAGGATCGTACATTAGGGAAATGTCCGCTTTGTAAGAGCCGAGTGATTGTAGGGAAATCAAATTACTTATGTGAGCAGTATAAGAAGACTTGTGAATTCATTATTCCAGGGGTCGTGTCTGGAAAGAAAATTAGTAGTAACAATGTGATCAAAATATTAGAAAAGAATATGACCGATCAAATCAAAGGATTTGAATCTAAAAATAATGGGAAGAAATTTGATGCCCGGTTATCTTATAGCACGCAAGAAAAACGATTAAAATTCTTATTTGGAAAATAACAGATGTTGAGAACTGATACAAACAGTTCTCTTTTTTTATTCCTGAAACCATTCACAACAAGGGGAGGTGCCAACATGACATATCGACTGGCAGAGGAGGAAGTCATGAAAGCAAAAGATGTGGATTTGTTGTCATATTTAGAAGCTAAAGGGGAGAAATTTCAAAAAGAGGGAAACTATTATCGACATACGGAGCACGATAGCTTGTTAATTCGTGACAATATGTATGCATGGAATAGCCGGGGAGAGAAGGGATATGGAGCGATTAGCTTTGCTAGAATGTACTATGGTATGACTTTTCAAGAAGCAGTTCGAGACGTGAATTTTGGTGATTATCCTACTTTTACATCTTCTAAGGA
>NZ_KB895720.1:0-42300 GCF_000374965.1 Bacillus sp. 95MFCvi2.1
CATGTATGTTAACCCCAGAAATTACTTCTTTTCCTTGAAACACTCTTGTTAACTGGTTTGTTTTTCATATATAAGTCATATCTGTTCCGCCTTTCATGCTTCTTTATATTTTGATCATACACAATGAAAATCTCTTTTTCCTTACCTATTCCTTACAAATCCCTTACGTTCAAAATAGCTTCTATAATAGGCTAGAAGAAGTATCTATGCCTGAAAGTTCGAAGTATTTTCCAATAAATATATGAATCAAAAAGAAACACAGAGGTTTTTCACTTCTATGTTTCTTTTTTTCGTCCTTTAAATATTAAAGATTTGGTTTACTCTTAACAGGGTGAATTCCGGCTCTTTTCTAATGTGATTTTTCTTCTTGCGATACAACATAAATGACATTGTGCTGCATGAAACACTCCTAACGTTGTTAAAATCACTTGTTTCTAAGTGGAATTTTATTTAACCTAGGGGGTACTCCATATTCATCAGCTTAAGAAAAATAAACGCCCTCAAAACGAAAAAATAAGCTGACTTTTCAAAGTAACTACCTGTAGAAAAAGAAAATGTTCATTTAGGGGGTATATTAAAACCTTAGCTTGATGGCGATGTGGTAGGACCCCCTTATGAAAAAATAATGAAGGGATTAACTTAATATAAGAGAATTAATAGAACTAGGTAGTCGATTTATTACATTTGAGACCTGAGTTTTACCACTACTTTGGTTTTTAACTTGAATAAATCAGAAAAAAATTATTAGGAGTGTGGAGAGCATGTTTCATGCAAAAGACGTCTTATCTGATCAGTTATTAGCTAATGCTAATGATCCTAGCTGGTACCTTCCATTTTCTGACTCGGTCGAAAATTTGTCAGAGGAAGAAGCGTTTTGGAAGCCTAACGAAAATTGTAATAGTATTGCTGAAATTGTGCAGCACCTACTTTATTGGAATGAAACATGGCAAACTAGGTACCAAAAATCTCATGTTAATGCTGTACCTCCCATAGGTGATAATAATAAAAGTTTTATAATTCCCGAAAATAAAAGTTTTAGTGACTTAAAAGAACGACTTTTAGAGGTGTTGTTACAATGGCAAGATTTATTAACGGAAGAAAAAGTTGAGGGTGAAGTAAATGGCTTCCCTGCACATGCGAAGTGGTGGGAGATACTTGGAAATGTATCCACTCATAACGCATATCACATTGGTCAAATCATCTTTATTCGAAAACTGCAAAATAGCTGGAAAGTGAATATTGTTAAAGTGTAGTCATTTAAACATGTAGTTAATATTCATTTATTCAATTATACCAGCTAATATAAGTCAATACTTTTGGCTTAATATTGATTCATAAGTAATGGTACAATAAAAAAGGCATGACTAAGAGACTTCAAAACAACAATTTGAAGTTTTTTTAATTAATGTAATTATTAGTTATTTGTTATGCTATGAAACTCTCTTTATGCTTGAGAATGGCATAAATCCAATGTAATAGCTTGTTGGCGTAGGCTATTATCGCTACTTTGTGAGGTTTTCCCTCACTTCTTGTCGTAAAACTCTCTGAGTTTGGTGTTTCAATTATTCGTTAATCCACACTGAACGGCTGTATATAAAGCTTGTCGTAGCTTGGAAGAGCCTCTTTTCGTGATGCGGTTTATGGTAGCTGTAAACTTACCTGATTGATAGATCCTGGGGTCAATTCCTGCATAGGCCACTAGCTTTTTGGGTGACTAAACTGCTTGATTCCCCCGATTTCGGAGATGAGCGTAGCCGCAATCTTACATCCTACTCCCGGTATAGAACGGAGAATCTCATACTCTTCAAACTGCATGGCTAATTCATCAATCTCTTGCTCTAGGATGGATAGAAACTCTTTTTGTTGAAAAAGCATTTGGATGTACATCTTTAAGGTCACTAAATGGCTCTGATATAGGGTTTTCTTAAATGGGGTATCGTCAGGAAAATGCGGATTTACAGCGTTAAGGAAATTTCAATATTAAAAAGAGATTGAGTTACCAGTTCTATTTATAACAACTTCAGGAGTGCTTTGTAATTTTTTTACTTCTATAAACATTTTTAAGTTATACACAAAAACCATGCTTTGACATCGTCTAAAGCATGGTAATTATTTGAACTAATATAAAACTGCTAAGTTGATTTTTTTAGCTCATCTATTTATTGAATTCATTAACTGGAAGAAGTATTCAGGGTTATGAGTCTTATTTAAGTTATACCATGCATGTAATGTATCAGGTGCAAATACATCTAATTTTTTCAGTACTTCCATCGTAAATTCCAGAGGTGCTACTCCTGATGCAGTAACCAAATTCTCACCAGATACCGCAGGTCTCATCTCATAAAACTTTTCTCCTTTATAATTAGGACAGACCATTTTAATATACTCTAAGTCATTGCTTGTGTGCTTTCTAAAATCTAAGTATCCCATATTCGCGAGGGCCTCAGTTGCACCACAAATTGCAGCAACAATAGTGCCAATCTTTAAGGCTTCATCAATTTTTTTTAAGATAGGTTGATGAATATCTTCTCTCCAAGTATTCCCTCCAGGTAAGACTAAAAGGTCTTTACTCTCAAGAGTACATTCATCAAGAGAAATATCTGGTTGTATGCTCAGCCCTCCCATCGTAGTAATACCTTCTTTATTCGTTCCTACTGTAACTACTTTTAAAGGTGCTACATCTTTTTTGAAATATCTTCCTGAGTTTAATTCAGCAATTAAATACCCATATTCCCAGTCTGACATTGTATTAAATACATAAAGATAAACCTTTTTTGTTTGCATCCAATAACACTCCTATCACTATTGATATAGCCTATTATAATATAACTTCCCTGACAGATAACGTCAGGGAAGTATATTACTTGATGAAATTTTATTAATTCCGATAGTTTTAATAAAGACTTATTGCACCATATGTCACCTCTAGGTTGGAAACATATTAATTTACTAGGAGAATACCATTTTAATTCGGAGAAAGTGGTCTCGTTAGATTCTTTAAGACCATTGAAACTTTCTTAACGTTGTTAAAAATGGGGGAATCGTCTTGAAAATGGGCTTAGCGTTGTAAATCCACATTTTCCTGACGCTACCCCATTTAGGAGTGAAATCATGGGTATTTTTGGTGCGAAAAATCCAAAAGCAATAACTGATAACAAATTCACATGGAAAAATAACGTAATTGAGATTACAGAGGATGGATATTTACTTACATCTGGAATCATTGGGATTGTTCGTATCCCAGTTCGCCATATCGAAACAGTTACATACACAATGAATCCATTAAAACCATCTATAGACATAGATATAAATTTAATCGGTAAGGTGTATTCCTTGGTAAGATCATCGTGGGAATGGATTTGAAAGATGAAGTCCAAGATTGGCTACTAGAAAGAATTGAAGAATAATACACGTATCTTGGCTGGGCTGAACCACGTAAGGGTGTCTTTCTTTATTTCTTAAAGGACCTGCTCATATATTGTTTAAAAACATAAAGTAATGTGTATCCGTTAAAACACATGTGCATCCCAGTTGGCCCCTCTTACTCAAGGAGGAAATATTATGAGCTTTGGTGGTAGTTGTGGTGGTTTTGGTGGCGGATTCGCTTTACTAATTGTGCTGTTCATTCTATTAATCATTATTGGATGCAGCTGTTCAGGTGGCGGATTCGGTTGCTAGTTAAGATCAGGCACTCATTAGAGTGTCTTTTCTTTATGGGGTACAGTTCACCTGTACGCTAAGAATCCGACTTTTTTAAGGGATGGCTTGTTAAACTAAACCCTATTATCGTAATAGATGAATGCTGATTAATGAATTTTAGCCTTGCGGATACCATCAAATACACTGATTGCCGCAGATAACATAAAGAAGAAAATTGCACCGCCAACTATCCGCGATTCAAGTTGTTTAGTAGTAATAGTGAATAAATCAGCTGTATACGTAATAAAATCTTGGTTCATTACATTTGGATTCGTTACTATCACAATGAATACAATGGTTCCAATAAGCTGGAAAGCTGTATTAAATATTGCTATTCCTTTTGTCCATTGTCCCTTAATTAATTTATAAATAGATAATACTATTTCTAAACCGATTACAACAAGAACGATTGGCCAATACTGAAGCAATACATCCTGATTAAGAGCTGGGGCCGCAAAATCAAGTCCGTGTGTACTACTTCGATATATACCTACAAGATGATTTGCGTAAAAATAAACTGTTGCCCAAATAGCAGTCCATAATAAACTTCCAAATACTTCGAATTTCGTGATGACTTTTTTCTTAGGAATATAAGGTGTGTTTTTTAAATCATCAGCTGTCCATTTGGTAAACTTTGTTGTGAATGGGTGACTTCCTTTCGAATGATTTACTCGTTCAATAAGCGCGAAAACAAGTGTCAGCCAGAAAAAGACGTGCATACCTACTTCAACGATTCTCCCTATACAAAAACCAATAATATCAAAACCCACACTAATTACTGCTTCTTCGCCATGATACCCTATAAAATATTCGGGAATGATCGAGATTAGAGAAATAATAGCAGCAATCGGTAAAATCATTTTTAATAACGTAACATATGTCTCAAAATAGTGAGGACCAATAAGATGCATTGGTTGATCGCGGTATTTACTAGCTAATATAGCGGGATTCCCTAATGTTTCAAGAACCCCTTTTATATTTTTTTCACTGTAATCATCAAGTAACATATCCTCAATGGTTGATCTTAACTCGAGAGCAATATCTTCACGATTTTTTTCAGGCAGTCTTCGAGTCACTTCTTGTATATAAATTTCAATTAGATTCATCATCTTTCTCCCCTTTTAACACTTCTAAGAGTTTTTTAGAATTGTCCATCCATTCCCTTTTTAACTGTAAAAAAATCTCCAAACCATATTCACTTAGAACATAGTACTTACGCGGTCTACTCTCAGATGTATCCCAACTACTTGTTACTAACTCTTGTTTTTCTAAGCGGCGTAGCAATGGATATAAAGTACTTTGATCAATGTTAATACCTGACTGTTCCAACAATTGAACAAGTGAATATCCGTACTGGGGCTTTTGTAATTGACTTAAAACAGCTAACGTCAAAGTTCCTCTCCTAAGCTCTGTCGTTAATGAATTCAATAAAGTATCCATTCATTCACCTCTTTTCTTGGTGTATGTTATACGGTATATGTTTTATACTATGCGTCATACACCATTATTGTTCCAACATCAATGTAAAAAAATAATTCGGTAAGAAACACATAAAAATACAATATTTTTCGAATTATATTTAGGCTAAAATAAAAAGAATCCACAAATTAGGTAGTCTAAAACGTGGATTCCTTTATTGGTGTTGGCTTAAGTATATTTCTTCGCAATCTCTTCTTTATCCTAACATATATATCCAATCTAGTTTCCTTAAAAAGTACCGAAAACGACCGTTTATGGGACTTTATTTATTACCACTGTACAGCTACATCTATTTTATTTTTTACTTTTAGAAGGTATTATACTCATAAATCTAGAAGGTAAAACAACATACTTTTGCCAGGAGTGATTTCATATGAAAATACTAGAACACGAAACGTAACAACCGTATATTGTAATTAGAGGTCCTCCTCCTGTTTATTATATTCACCCTATTTTGAATATAGTAAACAGGAGGATTTAACATGAAGAATGATAAATTATTTTTCACCTTATTAGAAAATGCAAACGCAAGCTTTACTGGATGGGATTTTTCCTTTATTACAGAAACTGATCGTATGAAGAGTCAATTACTTTCTTGGTCCTACGGTAGCATGGCCTTTTCCCTTATTCAAAACACGAATTCTATGCTTGATATGGGAACAGGTGGTGGAGAATTCTTATCCATGCTAAGACCATTCCCTCCTTCTATTTATGCGACTGAAGGGTATTCTCCAAATATCCCATTAGCAAAAAAGAATTTAGAACCTTTAGGTGTAAAGGTTCTAGAAGTAACCAATGATGAGACTTTACCATTTGATGATGGACAATTCGATTTGATTTTAAATCAACACGAATCCTACTCTGTTTCCGAAGTAAAAAGGATCCTTTCTCCAAATGGCATCTTTCTTACGCAGCAAGTAGGTGGCTTAGATTGTGCGGAAATCAATGAAGCACTAGGGGCACCACTCAATTCTGAATTTACAAATTGGAATTTAGAAACTGCTCTAAGTGAACTCGAGCAACATGGTTTTAAAGTTTTAACATATAAAGAAGAGTTTCCCGTTCAAAGGTTTTATGATATCAGTGCTCTCGTCTATTATTTACAAGCAATTCCTTGGCAAGTGCCTGATTTTAAAACTGAAACATATGTAAATGAATTGTACAAAATACATCAACTTATCCTACAAAAAGGGTATTTTGATGTGAAACAACACCGTTTTTTTATTAAAACGATAAGAATATCATAATAAAAGAGTCCTAACAGGTATGCTCCATTACCTTTTAGGACTCTTTTTCGGATGAATTGTTATTCTAAAATCTTAGCTTTAGAAAAAGGATAATACACAAATCCTACTTTACACAATGTAAAAGACTGAATTATAACAATTATAACGAATACAAGCAAAATAAGTTTGTCCCACTCTTTTCTAGTAATCTGCTCCATGACTTTCCTTCATCCCCTAAAATGCCTCACTGTCCTGTTATTCTATGTAAATGTAAAAATCTTTTATTGCTGTTTATTCGGCTGTTCCATAGGCACTGGATTTCCACCCACTCTTTTCACTTTCAAATCAAAATATGCGTCTAAAATTTCTCTTCCAATTTTAGAATTAATCCCTGATTTATCATCGTTTACCCATGGTACAACAACAGAAAATGCCACTTCTGGATCAGAGTCATAAGGTGCGTAACCAGCTAAGGTTAAATTATAACACTTTTTTCTATCTCCATTTTCATCCTTACCTATATTACTATCACCACCATACACTGTTTCTGCTGTTCCTGTTTTTCCAGCAGGCTTATACGGTAGATTTTGAAAGTGTGCTACACCGGTTCCATCGCCTTCTTGAAACACTTTCTTAAATCCTTCTTTCACTTGATTAATATAGGATATGTCCATGTCTACACGATTTAAGATGACCGGTTCCATTGATTGAACTACCTTACCTATATCCTCAGCTTTATTCGGTTGCTCTCTAATTTCTTGTACAATTTGTGGTTTCATACGATAACCACCATTCGCAATCGTCGAAATATATTGCGCAAGCTGAAGCGGTGTATACGTATCATATTGACCGATTGAATAATCAAGTAAGAATCCTGGTGTATTATCTTTTCTTCCACGTTGTCCCGCAGTCTCATTGGGTAAATCAATCCCCGTTGGAACGCCTAAACCAAATTGCCCAAAATGATAACGCATTTTATTAAAAACTTCTTGTTTCACATTTAACGGACTATTCGGTACGTAATCAATCCCCGCAATCTTTAAAGCTGTGTTAAACATATATACGTTAGAAGATACTTGTAAAGCTCTGACATCATCAATATCACCAAAATCTTTCCATGATTTCTTTGCTTTTGTTGTCCCTTTAAATGTCATCGGTGCATCGTAAAAATGAGTAAATGGTTTGATCGCACCCGTTTGATAACCTGTTAGTAGCGTAGCTCCCTTGACTGTTGAACCTAATTCATATGAACTTGTCATTGTACCAAGGGCATAATCCTCTACTTGAATATTTCCATCTTTATTTACTAGTTTCTTTCCTGAAATTGACAAAAGTTGTCCGTTTTTAGGATTCATCATTACCACAAAGGCACGATCCAACATTGGTTCTACAGCTTTGAACGCCATTAAGTTTTTTTCAATGCTTTCCTCAACTTTCTTTTGCAATTCCATATCAATTGTTAGCATTAAATTATTGCCACTTCTCCCTTTCGTAATTTGTTCAGTACGAAGTATTTTCCCTTCTTTATCTGTAATATTTTTCGATTGCGCTTTCATACCATGTAGGGCGTCTTCGTATTGCTTTTCAATATAACTCTTTCCAACCCGATCATTGCGGTTATAATCACGAACTAAATAATAATCTAATTGCTCTTTCGGTAGTCCTTCATCAGCACTTGAAACGTTTCCAAGTACTGAACGAAGTATTTTATCATATGGATACTCACGTTCCCAATCTACGGTCGTATCCACACCTGGAAGATTTGCTAAATTTTCACTAATTACTGCATATTCTTCTGGTTTTACATCTTTTTTTATTATTTTAGGAGTCATATTATATCCTGCATTCATTTTACTTTTAATAGCTAATACTTCTATATCTTGTGGGGTAAGTTCATTTAACTCTTCCGCTGTAATTCGCTCACGTCTAATTTCTTCCACCTTTTTATCTAATTCTTTTCCCTCTATTTTTTTTGCTCTTAATTTATTTTCATCCTCCTTTGTAACCTTTTCTGCTGCACGTTTCTTATGTAATTGCATCCAAAAATCTTTCTTATCTACCTCGGTTAACTTATTTATAGCCTCCTGCGGCATTTCAATCATCTTCGCAAGTTGTCTTGCCGTATTTAAAATCTCTTCTGAATTAACACCTTTCATTTTTGTATATGTAATTGTCCGTAATGGTTTATTATCAACAATCGAGTGGCCTTCTCGATCAAAAATTTTCCCACGTGGAACGGGAGTACTAACCGTTAAATCTCCCTTTTTTTCCACCTCATTTTTATAAGTCTCACCATCAATAATTTGAACCTTACCTAATTGAACAATAACAGTTGAAAACATAAGAAATACAAAGAAAAACAACACATTTAATCGGAAAGGAATATGGGTTTTCTTTTTCCGTTTCTTTTTCTGTTCTTTCTTTTTCTGTTCTTTCTTTTTCATTATGCTCTCCTCTTTCTATGGTCTAAAAGTATCTTTATCTTATAAATAACAAAAATTAAACCATACTTTCTCATCCGGATATAAAAATCTCCTCTATTAATAATATTAAAGCACATAGATAATATAATTTATAGTATTTTTAAAGAAAATTAAGAAAATTTAAACTCCAAAAAACCGAGATAAATACCTCTTATCTCGGTTTTCCTACATCATTTAAAATCGATCTACAAACTGCCCGATTTTTTGCTGAAAGATATAATCAAAATAATACTCTTGACTCGTTAACTCTTCATTTACTAAAATAGTCGTTGTCCCTACTTCTCTTTTTGCAATTTGCGGGAACGATGCAACCGGCTGCACTTTTAATGAGGTTCCCATAACAAGTAATACATCCGTTTCATATAAACGCTGTATTGCATTTTGATATTGTGGTAATGTATCACCATATAAAACGACATCTGGATTTAAAATAAAATTACATGTTTCACATCGTGGTACCTCATGGTCTATCATATATTGCAAATCATATTTCGTTTTGCATTTTGGACAATGGGCCGTTTGGAGTGTACCATGCAAATCTATCACATGCTTACTCCCTCCTAATTGGTGCAGACCATCAATGTTTTGTGTTAACACCACAATATCTTTTCCTTGCTCTTCTATACTTGCTAAAAATTGATGCCCACGGTTTGGTTTGTATTGATGGAAAGTATTAATTTGAAATATTTCTTTGTAATGCTTCCAAAATTCTTTTGGATTACGGTTATAATATCCTCTAGATAAGTACATTTCAACTTTAGCATCTGCATATAAACCATTGGCTGAGCGAAAATCAGGAATGCCACTTTCTGTACTTGCACCAGCACCTGTTAATACCGTTATCTTATTTGCTTTTTCTATAACAGAACGAACTTCTTCATATTGCTGCATTGCTCTCACCTCTATGTATAATCCTTCCTTTATTATAACATTTGTCCATAGCAGGTGTTGTACTTTTGTTTAGTGTGTGGTCCCGCCACATTCTATAATATCCATTTCTACCTCTAATGCGATCCGTACCAATAATTCAATTCCAGTTGTAATAGTTGAAAGCGACATACTCGGTTGTCCAGGATGCTTACTTGCTTGCTCTGGCAAAAACGGAATATGTATAAAACCACCACGAGCCCCGTTTTCACTTTTTGCTAAAATGTCCATAAGTCCATAAAAGAGATGATTACAAACAAATGTACCTGCAGTTTGAGAAACAGAAGCAGGTATTCCTTCTTCCCGAAGTTTTTTTACAGTAGCTTTTATAGGAAGTGTAGACCAATACGCAACGGGCCCCCCTTCTACAATAGATACATCAACCGGTTGGTTTCCTTCATTGTCAGTGATTCTTGCATCATCTACATTTATTGCAACTCGTTCCACTGTAATATCTGGACGTCCTCCTGCTTGCCCGATACATATAACAAGCTCCGGTTCTATTTCTTCCATATAAGACTTTAACGCTTGTAATGATTTATGAAACACAGTTGGAACTTGTTTACTAACAATCTTGTAATCTCCAAAGCTTTGTCCATCAAGCTGCTTTACAACTTCCCAGGCAGGATTAATCTCCTCTCCACCAAAAGGTTCGAACCCTGTTAACAATACTGTCTTCATCATTCCCACTCCTTACTAAAATCGATATACGAGCCCATACATGATGAACATATTAATAACAAAAATGGTAATAGCAATTGGTGCTTGGGCTTTAATTACCGCATTTTTATCTTTTAATTCTAATAGCATCGCTGGTACAATATTAAAATTTGCAGCCATTGGTGTTATCAATGTACCGCAGTACCCTGCAAACATTCCAAGTGCGGCCATGATCGCTGGATTACCACCATGCATTTGAACGATAAGCGGTAAACCAATTCCTCCTGTAATAACAGCAAATGCGGCAAAGGCATTCCCCATTACAACTGTAAACAACATCATACCTAAACAATATGCCATAACAGCAACGAATGGATACTCTGTTGGCAATACTTGTCCTACTAAATCCGAGACAACTTGACCCACACCAGACTTTGCAAAAATACCGCCAAGCGCAGCTAACATTTGTGGTAAAATAACTGCCCAGCCGACAGCTTGTAATAATCTGCTTCCCTCTTGTACAGGCGCTGTTATTTTTGCTTTTGTGATTCCCATTGCTGCTACAAAAGCAAGCAATGCCCCAAGAGCTAATGCAATTAATGTGACTTTCTCAGGATCAACAAGAAATACATTTCCAAACTTTAGCTTTCCTAAAGTTAAAGTACCAATAATCGTAAAAATAGGAATTAAAATAGCGGGCATAAAAATTTTATTTCTCAGTTTTTCTGCATGTTTCACTCGTTCTTCAGTAGGTGCTTCTTTTTCATTGGACTTCGTTACTTTATTCAATGATGCTAAAATGACCATTGCTAATACAATACAACCGATATAAAATGATGGAATCATATTTCCAAATAAAAATGTAATAGAAAATAATGCCCAAAATAAACTAGAACCAAAGCGATTTGGATGTTGACGATCAAAAGCGACACGAATCGCGACAAAGGCAACAATAATACCTAATAAATAATAGATTGTATCAAGTGTAATAATATTCATCCTATATCGCCTCCTTTTGTTGGCTTTCTTCTTTTTTCATCGTTTTTTCAATATACTTATCGAATTGTTTAAAACGAATCCAACTTACAATAAAAGCTGAGATTGCCGTAGGAATTCCCCAAAGCGCCATATCCCACACACCAACATGCATTCCTACAGAATCAAAGAATCCTTTCATTAATAGAATCGCTCCTGTTGCGATAAAAATATCTTCACCAAAAAACCATGCCGTATTTTCAGCTGCCGCTGCATTCGCTTTAATCTTTTCTTTTAATTTTTCTGGTAGTTTTCCATAACGTCCATGAGCTGCACCTTCTGCCATCGGTGCAACAAGAGGCCTTACTGTTTGAGCATGTCCCCCAATATTTAGTCCTACCGCTGCCGAAGCCTCACGAATTGTAAAATATGACATTAATACTCTACCAGTCGTTGCTCCCTTAGATTTTGATATCAATGCTTCTGCACGTTCTTTCAGTCCATATCGTTCTAAAATTCCAATTACAGGCAAAGTTAATAATATTGGCATAGACATATATCGGTTT
Source organism: Bacillus sp. 95MFCvi2.1 (assembly GCF_000374965.1). Lineage (NCBI taxonomy): Bacteria > Bacillati > Bacillota > Bacilli > Caryophanales > Bacillaceae > Bacillus > Bacillus sp. 95MFCvi2.1. The sequence goes on from NZ_KB895720.1 coordinate 12,016, forward strand.
TCTATAAAAAACTTTCCAAACATACTTATGACATCATAAAAACTCATCCCCGCAACCATACCAGTAACAATTCCTGCAACCATTACAACCAATAACGTATTAAGGCGAAATAAAAATCCAACAGCTACAAGCAATATTCCAATTAGTTTCAACATCTATGTATCTCCTCCTTATTCTACTTTGGTGCACAAATAGAAATATCATTTAATCTAAATGTTCTGTATATTCTTTCTGCAAATTGAACTGCATGCTCACCATCACCGTGTATGCAAATTGTTTGTGCATCGATATTGATAATCTTTCCACCAACTGCTTTTACATTTCTTTCCTTAACCATCTGCAACACTTGTTCAATTGCTATATCTTCATTTTTTATGAGTGCATTTTCTTCTGTTCGGCTTGTTAATGTTCCATCTAATTGATACGTACGATCGGCAAATGCTTCCTGCACGAGTTTCAGTTCATATTTTTCAGCTGCTTGTATAAATTTACTTTTCGCTAATCCATACAGAAATAAATCTGGATTTATATGATAAATTGCTTTTGCAATTGCATCCGCAATCTCTTGATCAGTGGCTGCCATATTATAAAGTGCACCGTGCGGTTTTATATGGTGCATCCTTCCTCCTGCCGCTCTTATAAATCCATCTAATGCCCCTATTTGATATAAAACATAATCATAGACCTCTTCTGGCGAAATATACATCATTCTTCTACCAAATCCAATTAAATCCGGAAACCCTGGATGTGCTCCTATTTCCACATTGTGGTACAACGCTTTTTCAACAGTTTGACGCATGACAGTTGGATCACCAGCATGAAAACCGCATGCAATATTTACTGATGAAACAAACGGAAGAATTTTATCATCGTTTCCTATCTTATATGCACCAAAGCCTTCTCCTAAATCACAATTTAAGTCAACGGTAACCATACGCTATCTCTCCTCCTGCTTTACGCTTGTAAAGCGATGAACTTCTTTAATAGATTCATATTTTGTTCTTTCTCGATGTAAAGCTCCGTCGCTTCTGTTATAGAAGTCTTTGCAAACGTGACATAATCACCTGGTTTCAATTGCGCAAGAATAGGTAAATCAACTGATATGACATTACCAATTAACGGATATCCACCTGTCGTTTGTCTATCTGCCATTAAGATGATTGGATGACCATCAGATGGCACTTGAATTGTTCCAAATGTAACTGCACTCGATAGAATCTCAGATTGTTCTATTCTTTTTAATTTTTCACCTTCAAATCGATAGCCCATACGGTCAGCATAATTGGAAACTTTATATTCCTTTGTAAAAAACGACTCTAAACTCTCACTCTTAAATTGATCCCATTCAAAACCTGGAATAACACGAATGATTGGGCTGCGACTATATTTGGGTAGAACAGGATTACATATACCCCAACGTGTTTCTATTCTGTCTTCATCCATCAATTTCTTTATCATACAAGTAGCAAATTTTGATGGTGTACCAATTTGAAAAAGGTCGCCCTTTTTAAGCGCTCGTCCTTCTAGTCCACCTATAGCTGCTTTTACATATGTACTTTTGCTTCCCATACTACTTGCAACATCAATTCCACCTGCAAATGTCACATATGTCCTACACCCAAACTGCGTCTTCCCGAAGCAAAGCATGCTACCTTCTTTCGCTAAAACTGGTCGCCACAATGGAATGGGTTCTCCGTTTAACAGAGGCTCCATATTCGCACCACCAATTGCTAGCAATGTCGTTTTCTTTATAAGAAGCTTTGGTCCCATCATTGTAATTTCTAATCCAGCTTCATTCTCTTCATTTCCAACTAACATATTTATCATTCTTAATGCTGTCTGATCCATAGCACCGCCAACAGGCACGCCATATTGTTGATAGTGATACCTTCCTAAATCTTGAACAGTTGTAAACATCCCAGCATGTAAAACCTCAACATTCATTTCCTAGCTCCCTCCATAACCAGGTACTCTTCCTCTGTTATTGGGATAAAACGTAAATACATTCCGCTCTGCACATATGTAGGCTTTTCTTCATTTGGCTGAAACAACGCAATCGGTGTTCGGCCAATAATATTCCAGCCGCCTGGTGTTTCTAATGGATATATTCCAGTTTGACTTCCACCAATTCCAACTGAACCAGGTGTTATTTGTAGACGTGGTGTTTGTTTTCTAGGTGTTTCTAGCTCTTTGGGCATACCACCCAAATACGGAAATCCTGGTGTAAATCCTAACATATAAACAAAATAAGTCACTTCACTATGAAGACGAATCACCTCATTTGCACATAACCCATGATACGCCGCAACTTCTTCTAAATCAGGTCCATATTTCCCGCCATAACAAACTGGAATTGAAATACAATCATATTGTTTTTGTGTTTTATTTTGATTATGACTAAACAATCGATTCATGTATTCACATACAAACTCATATGGTACTACCTTTCTTTCATTTTTCCTCCATAACTTATATACATCATAGTAAACCGTTAAAGAAGTAAAAGAAGGTACACACTCAACCATTCCAAGAAATGGATTTCCCTTTAATAGTCGATGTAAATTTTGCACATTTTCATATATATCCAAATCAATTTTTTCTCCAAACGTAACAACAACTGCTTGATCCCCTAGTGCTGAAAATTTCATCATATACCTTCCTTTTCACCTATCCAGCCAAGTTCTTTCGAAATTTGATGCGCTGTTTCTTTTACTTTTGTAATAAAGTTTGGAATTGTCGATTCATTATACTCTATTTCTAATCCCGAAATACTAATACCAGCTATTACACTACCATCACTTGCAAAAATAGGGGCTGCAATTGCAGCTGTATGATTCTCAAGTTCCGAATAACTGATCGTATATCCTTCTCTTTTAGCCTTACATAATAGGCTTTGCAACTCTTCTTTATCCACTATCGTTCCATCTGCAAATTGTTGTAATTGCACTTTCTCTATATACTGCATTTGATCGTCTTCCGAAAAATACGAAAGTAAAATACGCGGACATGCTCCGGCATATAAAGGAGCTCGCCGTCCTATCTCTGTGTATACTCTTACTGGTTGATCTCCATCCATTTTTTCAATATAAATTGCCTCATTCGCATCTTGAATAATTAAATTGACAGCTTGACCAAGAGAGTCTCTAAGTTTTTTCATATATGGCTTTGCAATATTTCGTACTGACAATCGCTTCGAAACGAGTTGACCGAACCTTAAAAATACTAATCCAAGCCTATATGTTCCCCTTGTTGTCTTTTGTAAAAAGCCCATTTCTTCAAGCGAACCAATTAAACGGTATACAGATGTTTTAGGCATTCCCGTCTGATGAACCATTTCCGTTAACGTTAGCTCTTCATGTCCATAAAATAGTTCTAAAATATCCATCGTCTTTACTGCCGTTTTATTTACACTCATCTTAGCTCCCCTAAGTTCCGTAATTCGGAACAATAATTCCGTTTTTTGAAACAAACATATAATTTAAAATTATAAAATATTCTTTCTATTTAAACAATATTTTTCTCAAATAAAAAAAGCATTGAAAGTAAAATTCAATGCTTTTTTAACGCGTATACGTAAACTCTCTCTTTAATGCAATGCTCTCACTTGTTGCAGCGGCCAAAATACCGCTTCACCTTTTCCGACAATTTGATCTTCAGAAACAAAACCAAACATGCGACTATCTTTTGAAACTTGACGATTATCTCCTAACACAAACACTTGACCTTCTGGAACTTTTGTTTTCCCAGTTTTTTGTTCTAATGTAAAATCAGGAGTTAATTTCCCTTTCGATACCTCGTCCTTATAATCTGCTAAATATGGTTCATCAACCGCTTTTCCATTCACGTACAATACGTCGTTTTTATATTCAATCGTATCTCCTGGTAAGCCAATTACTCGCTTCACTAAATCATATCCTTCTTTTCCATGAAAAACAATAATATCAAAACGATTTAATCCCTGTACATTAAAACCAATTTTATTTACAAGTACACGCTCGTTATTTTCTAAAGTAGGCATCATAGACTCACCTTGTACGAGTGAAGGAGTAAATAAAATACCACGTACAATTAAAGCGATTCCTAGCGTAATCCCTATTGTTTTAACCCATGAAACGATTTCTTTTTTCTTGCTTTTCTCCATCTTTTTCCCTCTTCTCTAGTATTATAATGATTTTGTTAATACCACTAGATCTTGTACAGATTTTTGATCTACTTCAGCAAAACAAGATTTACCTTCTCGGACTGCAGTACCAACATGTGCTTCTGAAATTCCTGTTTCGTTCAATAGTCGCTTTATATTTTCTTTTGTCACACCACTTCCAACAATGAGCTGGATATCCCCTTTACTGACTCTTTGCATTTCATGAAGTACAGGTATATTTCCCTCTATCGTCCCTTGACCACCAGAAGTTAAAATATGAGTTATTTTTTCAAAATTACGTAATGTTTTAACTGCACCAATAAGATCATCCACTTCATCTATCGCACGATGAAATGTGATATTAATCCCATCTACAACAGATAATAAATTAGCTAAATTTTTTTCATCAACTTGATTCTGCTCATTTAATACACCTAAAACAACACCTGCTGCACCAAGTTCTTGTGCAATTAAAATATCTTCTTTCATCATTTCAATTTCTTCTGTTGTATATATAAATGACTTAGCATGGGGACGAATCATAACATGGATAGGTATGTTTGCTGCTTTCACCGCTTTTTTTATAAAAGCATAACTTGGTGTTAACCCACCTTCTGTATATGCTGAAATTAACTCAATTCGATTTCCACCAGCTTTTTCAATTTGCTTCACATCTTCTAAACAAGTTGCAATGACTTCGAGCATGAAACTACCTCTTTTCGTACTTTTTCCACATTATTATACCGCAGCATAAATAAGAAACCTAGGTTTCTCATATAAAACATAAAAAAAGGAATTGAAAAGAAAGATTTCGAAACTCCTTAACAGATTCATTATTTTCTCAAAATTGTTACGTTTATCACATGAAGTCTGTGAATTCTATAAAGCAGTTAATCTTCCTAGAAAATATCGGATAATTTCCACGCCTCATTTAAACCATCAAATATTATCGTACGAATAAATCTTATGTTGAGAAAAACAAAAATCTCTTTCATTTATTTCCATATTCTTTATATTTCTGTTATTCTTGTAATATAATTCTAAATTTTACCACAAATTACACAAGGGGGCTCATTATACGATGAATATGAAAGTTACAACATTGACAGCAGCAACTGTCGCGGTTACTTCTCTTCTCCCATCAATTACTGAAGCGGATATGAAAACAGCTGCTGTACAACCAAAAAACAACGTAAAAATCGGACATGTAAAACTTGATAAAGTCCAACTATATCAAGAAAATACAACAAATGGTGATTCCCTTGGCAGTATTTCATACAATACACCTGTTACCATTCTCGAAACTACACGTGACTGGTATAAAGTAAACGCTCAAAACAAAATTGGTTACATACAAAAATCTAATTTATCTTTGGCGAAATTAAATCAACAGCGTAACCAACATATCGTAAATGCAAGCGCCTTAAACCTTCGTTCAGAACCAAGTATACAATCATCCATCCTTGACGTATTACCAAATGGGACATTTATCTCTGTTCAAGAAACACTTAATGACTGGTATCTCATCTCTTACAACGGAAAAATAGGATATGTGAAAAAAGAATTTGTATCACATAACTCACAACCATTCGTTAAAGGAATCACTATACAAAATAATTCTTATTATGTTGCAACCCCTAAACTAAGGGTAAGAAATGGTGCAGGAACAAATACTGCTGTTATTGGTTCCTTGCAAAATGGGACACAAATACAAGTAGTAGGCACAGTAGGTACATGGTATAAAATTCGTTTTGGCTCTGGATATGGATATGTTACAAAGCAATATGTATTACAAAATAAACAACAAGAACAGTCTGCGTCACCTTCAATACCTGCTGTTTTTAAATTTCCAACACAAGGACAAGTTAGCTCAAACTTCGAAGTCAGATGGGGGCAAATGCATTATGGTGTCGATTTTACAGCAACTGGAGATAAGCCTATTCGTGCTGCAGCTGCTGGAAAAGTTATCAAATCCTACTATTCTAGCAGCTACGGAAACGTCGTATTCGTCACTCATTACATAAAAGGAAAATTATATACAACTGTTTATGCACATATGAAAAACCGATCTGTACAAGCTGGAGATCGCGTTCAAACTGGACAAGTGTTGGGGCAGATGGGGAATACTGGACATTCAACTGGGCAACACCTTCATTTCGAATTACATAATGGGGAATGGAATTTTGAAAAAACAAATGCCGTTGATCCACTTCCTTACTTAGTACGGTAACATCTTATGCTACGTAATATTCCATTACTCATTGAATACCTAGCTTTTTTCGGCCTAATCTGTTGTTTCATTATTTATGATACAAATGTAATTTTTTTAAGTATGCTCATCCTATTTGTATGCTGTGAAATATTGCGAGAGGTATATAAAATACGATTAAGAAAACACATTTCTCATCTATTTACATCACTCATTATTATCGTTTGTCTAATCACTAATTTAAAGATTGATGGTCTATTTATATCAAGTATGTTCCCTATATTTTTTATAAGCGTTCTCCTTATCGTATCCCAATATATCTATGTACCTGAACATCACAAGAAAGAAGATAAAGAGGTAAAGATTATATAGTCTTTTCCGACATATACGTCCATACAAAAAGCCACTTTTGAAATAATGATTCAAAAGTGGTTTTCTCTGCACAAATCATTTCGTTTTTATCCCGCATTAACGGACAGTAACACTCCCGCCTCAAAATTCAGTAAAAGCAAAGAAGTTAGGTGGGAGATGAACTGTCCGTAAAATCCCGATTGGTGAGGGCTGATAATCAGTGGGGATAGCCCCCACTGATTAAAGTTTTACTTTATAACTCCATGCGATTTAAAATATTTTTTAATGCCTTTAACTCTTCAACCGTCAATGTAACACCTTTTCCCATTTTGTCATGCTCTGGTGCCCAATCACGCAGATCATATTTTGGCTCTTTTCCGTTCCAACTGATTAAATTGAGCTCTTTATTCCAGCCTTTAGGTGACTGTGATAAAGTTCCAAAAATTTCTTTAATATCAAATTTAATTTCCGCCACTGTTATTCCCCCTTTAAAATATATATTCCCTATTTAGATCTCCTACATTCTCTCATATCTATATCGATAGGGCTAATTTCCCACACATCTACCTCTGATTCATTATGAACTATACTGATTGTTTGAACTTAGCAGAATACCCTCAGCAATTCATCTTTCACTATAAAAAGGCTCGGTGTATACCGAAGCCTTTTTTCATACTTACCGTTTATCAATTTTTGCAGCAATCCTATTCCCAATGAATTGAACAGATTGAACGAGAATAACAAGCATAAGTACCGTAACAATCATAACGTCTGTTTGAAAACGATAATATCCAAAACGAATTGCTAAATCGCCGACACCGCCTCCGCCAACAACACCTGCCATGGCTGAGTAGGAAATAAAACTTACTGTTAAAACTGTTAAGCTTAATACAAGGCCTGAACGCGCTTCAACGAGCAATACTTTCCACACAATTTGCAGTGGCGTCGCTCCCATTGCCTCAGCAGCTTCAATTACACCTTTTGGAACCTCGCGTAATGCTTGCTCTACGAGTCTCGCAAAATAGGGAATGGCTGCTACTGATAATGGAATCGTTGCAGCGATTGGACCAATTGTAGTTCCTAATAAAATTCTTGTAAGTGGCACAAGAGCCACTAGTAAAATGATAAATGGAAATGAGCGAATAATATTTACAATGCCGTTTAAAATACGATGGACAATATTTTGTTCCAAAATTTGTCCTTTACTTGTAAAATATAAAATTACACCTAAAGGAACACCTAAAATAATTGCTGCTCCAACTGAAAGTCCAACCATTAATAATGTTTGTAAAAGTGATGTCCAAATCTCTGGAAGCAGTGGGATAACATTATTGAACATGTGCAATGCCCCTCTCTTGTTCTACACCTAATAGAAGTTTTGCAATTTCTGTTGTTGGTTTTAGATGTTGGTCACGTAAGTGGAAAGATTCAACAACTTCTCCTTCTTCCATCACCGCTACTTTATTACAAATTTGTTTAATTACATTCATTTCATGCGTTACAATTACGATTGTAACTCCTAACTCTTTATTTATCTTTTGTAAAAATTGCAAAATAGATCGTGTCGTTTTCGGATCGAGTGCCGATGTCGGTTCATCACAAAGCAATACCTTGGGATCATTTGCTAATGCACGAGCAATCGCAACACGCTGTTTTTGTCCACCACTTAGTTGAGAAGGAAAATGATGCGCTTTATCACTTAAGCCAACAATCTCCAAACACTCTCTTACACGTTTTTCTCTCTCTTCTTTTGAAACTGATTTCAATTCTAATGGTAAAGCAATATTATCCGATACGTTTTTATTATGAAGAAGATGAAAATGCTGAAAAATCATACCAATTGACTGTCTTGCTGTTCGTAAATCTTTCTTGGATAACTTTGTTAAATCTTTTCCATTTACAATAACTGCACCTGAATCTGGTTTTTCCAATAAATTCATTGTACGTAATAATGTAGACTTTCCAGCACCACTTAATCCAGCAATTCCATATATATCATGTTCCTCAATTTGCAAAGAGACTGATTTTACACCGTGAAATAAACCTTCTTTCGTCTGAAACGTTTTATTGATATCGCGTAACGTTATCATTTTCACTCACTCCTTTTCAATTGATTTAAACGCATCATCTGCTAGTAATGAGAGTGTTACATCATCCATCGGTGGATTGTGTAAACCCGCGCGAACATTTAAATAATAGCGGTGCAGTGGATTCTTTTCAGATAAGCTTTTTGCCCCTACAATTCTCATTGCCTTATCAACAATTGATATCGCCGCATTCGTCGCAATATATTTCGCTGCTGCTAATTCCGCTTGTAAAGATTGTTTATTTTCCACCTCATCATATTTTTTCGCAACTTGGTATAAAAAAGTACGAGCTTGCAAGAGTTCCAGCTCTAATTCGCCTACTAATCTTCTAACGTTTGGAAGCAAACTAATTGGGTGATTTAAACTATTCGGTTCATATGCTTTCGCAAAATCAATCGCATAATTTCTTGCAGCCTGCGCAATCCCTAAATAACATGCTGGTATATGAAGTAACCATCCAATTCCTTTCGGTTTCGCCTGTGAACCTTTTACATCTGTAAAAAATTTATGCGGGATTTCAACATTCTGTAATACAAGATCATGGCTAGCCGTTCCACGCATCGCAACACTATCCCATGTCTCTTCAATCAACACACCCTTTTCGTGTCTTGGAATCACAAATTCTCCTATCTCATCTCGCCCTTCAATGCTTGCAGATATGATGAAATAATCAAGTACTGGCGCCATCGTTGTGAACGTTTTTCTTCCGTTTATAATCCACTTATCGCCTTTTTGTACAGCTAATGTTTCTGGTTTTCCTCCCCGAGTAGGACTCCCTGTCTTCGGTTCAGTTGCCGCCCTGTTAAAAAGGGCGCCTTTTTTTACTTCTTCACAAAACCAAGAAAACATCTCAGGTTTCCATGAGCGATTTTCCGCAAGTTCCTTCACAATTCCAACATGCCATCCAATAGACAAAGCTGTTGCTCCATCTCCCTCTGCAATCTTCTCTTGAAATAAAACAAAATCATATAATGAAATTGCCTTCCCACCAAAATCCTTCGGAAGAGTTAACTTTGTATAACCAATACTTTGTAAGTCTTTAATATTTTCAAAAGGAAAAGAGCCTAGTTCGCTCAGTTGATGTTCCCTTCCTGCAAATTGCGGAATGAATTCTGTTATCTTCTCCAATACGAGAGCTTGTTCTTCTGTTTCTATAAATGATAATGTCATGTCAAGATCTCCTTTACTTTAAGTAGTCAGGAAGCACAAACCCTTCAAATTGTTCTTCAGACTGAATCATCTTTTTGAACTCTGGTGAATGGTATGCTTCAATTAAATCTTTCGCAAATTGTTTTTCTTTATCTTCATCACGAACCGTAACAATAATTCTATGTTGTGAAGGTGTTTTTTCTAATTTCAGTGCCTCTTTTAACTTATGTCCAGATGAAATAACAAGATTTCCGTTAATAATGCCGTAATCTAAATCTTTCATTGCCCTTGGGATTTGTGGTGATTCAAGTGGTACTAATTTGAAATCTTTCTTTTTAAACGTTATATCTTTTTCGGAAATTGTTAAAATATTTACATTTCCTTTTAATTTCACCCAGCCAATCCCTTCTAAAATACGTAATGCCCGTTCTAAATTAACTGGATCATTTGGTACCCCAATCTTCATTCCATCTTTCAAATCATCTAATGATTTATGTTTCTCAGAGTATACACCTTGAGGTGCTGATGGAACTTGAATAATACTTGAAATTTCCGCATTATTTTCTTTTGCGTAAGACTTCATAAAAGCAGTACTTTGAAATATATTTGCATCAATATCCTTATTCGTTAATGCTGGATTTGTTTCGTTTGGTGAATTAAACTCAACAATTTTAATTTTGTATCCCTTTTTCTCTAAGTACGGTTGTACCGCTTTTTTCACTTGATCACTGTACGGACCAGGTGTAAAACCTAAACGAATTTCTTTTTGATCGCCCCCTGATGTCTGCGTGCAACCCGTAATGATAAATAAACTACATACAATACTTACAAGTGCAAAAAATAAACGTTTCATCCCTTCTCCTCCTACTAAAAAACAACCTTACATATTAAGAAGGTTGTCATCTCTTTTCCTTCTTATCTACTCGGAATTAGCACCTTTTTTATTACAGATAGGTTGCTGAAGCTTCATTGGGCCGTTCCCTCCACTTCTCTCGATAAGATTATATTTGATTATGCATTCTATTGTTTCACTATTCCGATGAAAATACAAGGTTTTTATTGAAAGTTTTTTCTATAATTTGTAAAGTTATAGAAAATCCAAAGCATATTTGCATAAAAAAAGGATAGACTCCGTAGAACCACTCTACCTTTGTCTATCCTTTTCTTTATTTTTTAATCACCTTTCAATATACGCAAAGGTAACGATGCAACATATCCAATATAAGAACATAATTCTTTAAAGAAAAATGGAATTTCCGTATCTAATGTTTTATATGCTGATGTTGGCGTTGGTGATGCATATGCATCTATCCCAATATGCTTCGCTATTCTCATCGCTCGCTTCATATGAAGAGGATCACTTACAATCGTATACGTATGTAAGCCATTATCAATTCCAACCTGTTTCGCATTCTTTAAATTATCTTCTGTAAAACGCGACTGTGTTTCAATTAATATATCTTCATCCTTTACGTTATGCTTTAATGCATACGCTTTCGCAGTACGTGCTTCTTCCTGCTCTGCTTCAAATTTAGTACCACCTGTAAAAATAATTTTTTTAATACTTCCATTCTTATACAAAGAAATTGCATGATTGATTCTTTCACGAAATACAGGAGATGGTTTTCCGTTCCAAGAAGCTGCTCCTAGTACAATAGCAGCATCTGTATCCACCTCATCCGTTTTAAAGCGATAACTCCAAATATCGTAAGCTGCATAACTTACAAATAGAATGATAGAACTAACCATGAGCAAGAACACTTGCAAGACTCTTCTTTTTTTACTTTTCTTATTTTGTTTCATTTGTACTGGCCCCCGTGCATTATCCATACTTCTAAAAAATAATCTATTTTAAATCATTATATTTGAGTTCATTTGAAAGAAGGCGCTTTTCTCAACAATTGATTCGTGCTATAAAGGGTTTTCATTCAAATAGAGGATTTTTAATTTACTATTTTTTGTGGTGCATATTTTATGAATTTAATTTATGTACAAAATTTCTCATACAACTCTATTGTAACGAATTTTTTCACAGAAGGGAATGATGAAACAAAAGTATATAAAAGAAGTAATCATTTTGTAAGAAAAAGAGGTATATTTTTTCCCTCTTAGGGACGTATACCTCTTCCACTTCACTTTACAATCCAATATTTCATATGTTGTTCTTCAAGCACACATGTAAAACCGGCTTTTTCTAACACTCTACTTGAAGCGGCATTACTCGTTAAACAATCTGCTTGAATCGTTTGCACTTCTTCATTCCGTTCTAACCATTCAACGAAAGCTTTTGCCATTTCAGTCGCATAACCCTTCCCTTGATATTCTGGTACAATACTATATCCGATCTCTACTGTACCAGTTGGATCGGGCGCACCTTTACAACCCATATCACCAATAATAACATTATCTTCCTTATGAACAATCAGTCCACTCCACTTACTTTGTTCCGGATTTTTCCGTAAGCCTTCAGCAACCCATGGTAAAATATCTTTATAATCAGGCATTGGCCATTCTAAAGATATTTTATATGGTATGATTTCTTGCAGCTCTTCTCTGCCTTTTATCGTTGCCTCAACAAGTTCTAATGTAAAAGGAATCATCTTTAGTCTTTTTGTTTCAATATTTGTCATGTTTGCCTCCTATTTATACAGGTCCATTTTGTGCAGTAATCGATCTTTCACGATTGGCCACTCGCTTGCAATGATGCTATATACTACCGCATCCCTTATATAACCGCTTGGTAACCTTCTCTCATTTCGTAATATCCCTTCTTTTACTGCACCTAGCCGTTCAATTGCTCGTTGTGCTTTTTCATTTCGCAAGTCTGTTTTTATTTGCACGCGCAGCATTTGTAATTCTTCAAACGCATATTGCAATAACATATACTTACATTCCGTATTTATACTCGTTCTCTGTACACTCGGATGATACCACGTTTGACCAAGTTCAACAGTCTTGCTTTCTGTTGATATATTGTATAAACGTGTACTGCCGACAACTTCATTCGTTTTTTGATCTATCACAACAAATGGTAAATCCGTTCCCTTTTCATATCGTTTTACTGCCGTTTCAACATATCGCTCCATATCTTGATAGCTATCCATTTTAGCTATTAAATACGTCCAGATTTCTTTATTTCCTTCCACAATTGAAAATAATTTTTCTATATCATTTGTATCTATTAATCGTAACATTGCTCGTTCATTTGTTATTTGCATGAACAATTCCCCTTTTCTATGTATCTAGCTGTATTATAATTAAAAATGCACTATCTATCAAAATATTTAAAATTTATTTTCTATCACTTAAAATCCAATAATACGAAAAAGAAGACTCACTTTGTACAGAAGAAACTGTAAAAATACCTATCATTTCATTTTCCTTTAAAATGATGTAAGTGTTTTTATTTATTACCGCTTGAATGATCTCTTCGTCATCTCCACCTTCTAAAAGATACTGCCACTGGTCAATTTCTCGCTCTTTTAACCACTGTGCAACTTCTTTTAGCATTTTAACAATGAGAGGACTTTCATCATTATGTGCAGTTCTAATTTGATAGCCTTCAAGAATATTTTGATACAATTTTTCTTCCTTCCTTTTAGCACTTCGGCTTTTTACTTAAATAAAAAAAGAAACACTCTACCTTAATATATAAAATTGAATGGTGACGTCTTTTCTTTCCTTTACAAAGGTTCCATTATCATATGGTATAAATAAAGGCAGTTTTCTAAAAGATTGTTGCTTTTTAAATAATTATTTGTAGATATTATATCTTCTGATAAAATAGTAAAGTATTTTCATTATTCTAAAGTCACAGGAAAGAAGGTAAGATATGAAAGATATAAAAGACAAAACCAAGAAAACAAAAAAGGATTTCAACCCAAAAGACGCTGTTTTAGTATTCTCTTCTTTTACATTCATTTGCGTGGCTATCATTTTTATTCTTATGGTTTATGATGTACTCACAATTCAAAATTTCCTATCATTCGATAAACCAATCCGAATGATAATGAATATATTTATCGCTTCGTTTGCTCTACTTTTGTTTGGTGTAATGTTAACGCTTTACATTCCCTCGAAATACATTGACGATACAAACAAGAGTTATCAAAAGTATTCACTGTTAAGTGTTTGTGCCTTTATGTTTTTAGGAGCGTTATTTGAAGAACTTTTGTTTAGAGGAATTATTCAAAATTTGCTTTTCATATTTATAGAGAACCCATGGATTGCAATTATAACAACTACTTTATTTTTCTTAGGTTTTCATACTCAATACTTCAAAAAGCCTATAATGCTAATAAATATAAGCGTTCCAAGTTTGACTTTTGGTTGGATATATTTTGAAACAAACAATATTTTAGTACCATTTGTTGTACATTTTCTAATGAACTTAGGAATAACGCTATTATTCAAATACAATTTAATAAGGGTTAAAAAATAACTTAGTTTACTGATATTTCGACCTCAATCGACTCTTAGTTGAGGTCTTTTTTATGCACTTCTCAACATCTCAACTGTTGTACAATTTGATTTCTGACACGCTGAAATAAGCATTTGTTCTACTCGTTTATCAAATGCTAAATTCTTCCCTAATTCAAGCCAATGGAACCAATAGAGATAGTTATCTAAATAATAAGTTCCAACTTTTATAACTAAAAAAGGCTTAGAGATTTCTCCAAACCTTTTTTATCTAAATAGAATTCTAGAAAACTACTTCTCCAATACTAATCACATTACTGATTTCGCTGCGCCCCTCTAAACTCCTCCTTAATTTGATCAAGCGTTCCTTCTTCTGTAATTAATCGATATGCTACATACGCTAATACTTTTGCGGATGTAACTAATGCTTTATCGCCAAGTTCCGAACGAGCTGCTTCTCTAAATTCATTCGTATGTGCAACTAAATTATCCGGCCCAATTTTAATATAAGGATGAACCGTTGGTACGACTTGACTCACATTTCCTGCATCTGTTGAACCGATTCCAAGTCTCTCTATACGATTTACATCTTCACCAAGGTTTTCTAATTCCTCAGCAACCACCTCATTAAATGTCTTCGTCACTAATAATTCATCAATTTCATTTTGAAATTGATTGATTTTTACTGTTGTTCCTGTAGCTAAAGCTGCTCCCTTTGCAATATTTCGTACCTTTTCAGTTATTTCAACACATCTTTTACGTGTTGCTGCTCGAATAAAGAAACGGGCTGATGCGTAATCCGGAATAATATTCGGTGCCTTACCACCCTCAGTAATGACACCATGAATTTTCACATCTGATGGAAGCTGCTGACGAAGTGCGTTAATCCCATTGTAAAGCTGAATCACCGCGTCTAATGCATTAATTCCTTCTTCAGGTGAAGCAGCCGCATGTGCCGACTTTCCATAAAAATGAAAATCAAGTGGATCAACTGCGAGTGACGGACTTGTTGTTGCTGTTTTTCCACTAGGGTGAATCATAAGTGCTGCATCAATATTGTTAAACAAACCTGCCTTCACATAACTTGCTTTTGCACTTCCATTCGGCCCACCTTCTTCTGCTGGTGTTCCGAATACAACGATTTCACCGCCGATTTCTTCAATTGTTTCCGATAATGCAATGGCTGCTGCAACGCTAATTGTACCAATTAAATTATGACCACACGCATGGCCTAATCCAGGCAAAGCGTCATACTCTGCTAAAAAGGCAATTGTCGGCCCTTGTTTCCCTGAACTTTTCCGTGCAATAAATCCTGTTTCATGTCCTGCGATATTGTGCTGAAGCTGAAATCCTGCACTTCCTAAAAGTAAACTTAACGCTCTAGATGCAAAGAATTCTTGATTACCAATTTCAGGATTCGCATGTATATCATGACTTGTTTTTAAGTATTTTTCTCTATTTCTTTCTATACTTTCCGTAATACTATTTCGGTGTGACGTTACTTGTTTTGTTCCCATTTCCCATTCCTCCTTTAAATTTGCACATAAAAAAGCCTCTTTCTAAAAGATAGAAAGAGGCTTGAACATACAGATTCAAAAATGGCCTTCTTTCTTATCTTTCAAGTCTTTCACTTGCTGGAATTGGCACAGTATTCATATTGAATCCGCTGCCGAGGTTTCATAGGGCCAGTCCCTCCACCTCTCGTGATAAGAAAATCGTTTTTATTTTCATAAAATTATATTAAATTATTTTCATTCTAGTTTTATTCCGAGTAAATGTCAAGGAATTCCGATCTGATTTTAACGAATATCTAAAAATCCTTTTAAAACGCCAATCGTTTCAGGCGCCTGCATTCTTGCACATATATAAGGGAATTCTGGACTTCCTTCAAACATCATTTGCGATGTTAACGGAGCACCTACCCAAAAGATCTCATCATCAATACATACAAATGGGAGTGATTTATTTTGCCTTTGTACTCTCACATTTTTTAATGGAATTGGTCCATCGCTATAGATTGTTACCTGCGCTGTTGTACGCATTAACGCCTGCCATACCCTTTTATCTACTTGTCTTGTACTTGGGAGCGAAATAATAATTTTTTGTTTTGCTGACAGAATGTCTTTTAATAATGCTTTCGTCTCTTCCAAATTCATTTGCATAAACCATCTCAAGCGTTTTGTAATTTTTCGTTCTAACAATGGACGTGATGTTGTACGATCATATACATTTCCGTGTCTTTCTATGTGAGAAGTTAAGTGAGATAACGCTTGTTTTCTAGAAAGATTTTTCCGCATATATTGACAGTCCGATAACTGAATGAGCTTTCCTCTTGCTCTCGTTACCGCAACATTTACAAGACGATGATTCTTATGATCAAAGAATAACACGCCAGGACGTTCCTGCGGATAACTATCTACTGTATCAAAAATCATCATATCGCGTTCAGATCCTTGAAATTTATGAACCGTCGCTGCTAGAATAGGTGTATTTCGATACTTTGTTTTTTGCAATATTTCTCTTATACATGTTGATAAGAAACGGGACTGCGCGCGATATGGCGTTACAACTCCAATCGATTGAACGCCATCTAATAATCCAATTAAAATCATCTGCATTGCAACGAAACCGGACATAATGTTAAAACGAGAACCAGAAGCGGCATCTTTTAAAGAGTAAGCTCCCATTAAACTTGTATCAAACAGAGCTGTCGCTTCGTTTGCAAACGGCTGTAATTTCGCTAATTCTTGTCTTGCCGAAACAGAAGGATGGTCGAACACTCTATTCTTATAAATAAATGAGTTTGTAAATTTAGATATATCCGCATGCATACGTCTTTGTTCTTGCAGCATAAATAGATTCGGATGTGTCTCGCACTTGTTTACGGATTGGACAATCCCTGCATGATAAAACATATCTTCTCCTAACCACTTTCTAACAAGCTCATGATTTGCCATCGCAATTGGTGGCAACTGTAAAAAATCACCACAAACGACAATTCGCTTACCAAGAGAAGCAGCTAATGCGATTTGTGGTACATATGCCATACTCACTTCATCTACAACAACTAAGTCAAATGTTCGTTCATAAATAAGAGAATCAATTGCACACTTAGATAGTGTCGCACCTATTACCTTTGCATTTTCAATATATTCTCTTTCTACTTCTTTAATTTTCGCTCTTTGTTTTCTAAGATCTCCTTCAATTTCTTGCATACGCTTTTTATCAGAAGCAGTTGCCTTATAAGATAAGATCTTTTGACGAAGATCTTGGCGCATTTCTTCTAAATAAAGCTTCTCTTCTCCCCATGAACCATTCGTTGTTTCCACTAATCTAGAAGCTAACAATGTTTCATGGTTACGTATATGTTCATGTTGACTAAATCCATACCGGACGATTTCCCCTGGTGTCCATTTTTCTTTTTTTTCTATTTGCTTTGTAACCTCACTCATTAATACATCAACCGCTGCATTACTATGAGCAAGTACAAGTACTGATTTTCCTTTTTGATAGTGCGCTGAAATAATACGTGATAAATTATAAGATTTTCCTGTTCCCGGTGGGCCCCAAACATATGTCGTTGGATTATAAAAAGAACGATATGCAAGTTCATTCTTCAGATTTTTCATCTTTTCAATATGCTTTGGCGCACTCTTTCCATCCAAAAGACGTT
Source organism: Bacillus sp. 95MFCvi2.1 (assembly GCF_000374965.1). Taxonomy (NCBI): domain Bacteria; kingdom Bacillati; phylum Bacillota; class Bacilli; order Caryophanales; family Bacillaceae; genus Bacillus; species Bacillus sp. 95MFCvi2.1. Next base: position 30,045 of record NZ_KB895720.1, read on the forward strand.
TTACACGCTGACGCTTTTGCTTATCTTTTCGAACTTCTTTCAACCGCTCTTGTAATTTTTCTAATAACTGCCATGGTTCACTATATAAACTAGCTTCTCTTATTTCACCTTGTATATAATCATTCAATTTCAGCTCAATTTCTAGCCCATGTACAGATAGTACTTCTCCTGTTGCTTCCTCACCATCAAATTCAATTCGGATTGGTGTACCATCAGGTAAGCTTACTTCCGAAATAAGCTGAAATACATAAACTGTACTCTCATAATCTGTATATAAAAAACGGCCATTTATAATCGATAGCTTACTACCGCCTATCGTTTTCCAATGTTTAATCTCATATGCTAATGCTTGATGCCACTCTTTCATCGTTTCCGTTAATGAAGGAGTTTGTAAAGTTGTGTTCATTGAGTTGTCTCCTTCCTTCTTTCCAAACATACTTTCTCACTATATCATAGAACATCATAAAATTTGTAAGGTTTTTATCTTGCTTATTTTCTTAATTTTCAATATTATGATATACAAGAAATTCATGGGAAGAAGGAATCGACATGCCAGTAAGAAGAATTGAACACGTTGGAATTATGGTTGCAAACATGGCAACATCTATTTCATTTTACGAAAAAGTTATTGGACTAAAACTTATCAAACGCATGGGGCATCCGAATCCAAACTTAAAACTTGCTTTTTTAGGTGTAGAAGAATCACAAGAAACCATTCTTGAATTAATTGAAGGCTATAACCCTTCTCTTCCAGCAGAAGGAAAAGTGCATCATATTTGCTTTAAAGTAGACTCTCTAGAAGATGAAATTGAAAGACTGAAGAAGTTAGGAGTAACTTTTTTATTAACAGAGGAAATTGAAACATTACCTGATGCAACACGTTACATTTTCTTCTCTGGCCCTGATGGAGAATGGATTGAGTTTTTTGAGACGGAGTGATAAGGTAAAGCTTTTATCAGTAAGGGCATTCATTCCCTCACTTATTTATTTATTTTTTTATAGAGGTGAACCGATACATTGAATCAAACAGACATTCAACTAGGAAACATACACGGTCTCTTATTACAGCCCACAAAACAGAATAAAAAAATAACAATCGTTTTCTATCATAGATGGGGATCTAGCATTTATCATCAAATCTTTTTAGGTACCATCTTAACTAACTTTGGATATACCGTAATTATTCCAGAAATTATTTATCACGATTCACGGGCAGCTTTAGAAAATCATTTTTCTAGACCGATAATGGAACAATATTTTTGGAAAACCATTTTGCATACTGTTAAACATGATATAAATGATTTATTTACTAGTATCTATGAGAGTGAATACTGCTTAGGTCATAAAATTGTAGTTCTCGGAAGTTCAATGGGTGGATTCATATCCTCAGGAGCTTTTATCAAAGATTCAAAAATTGATGCACTTATTAATATAAATGGTTCAGGAGCTTGGATAACTTCTGAAGAGATTTTTCAAAAGCAAGGCTCAAATATCGCCAATGAAATTCATATGATTAGAAAAATGGATCCTATTCAATTTATCGAACGCATTCATAATCGACCTATACTATTATTACATGGGGCAAGTGATGCTGTTGTCTCGCCTCTTGGACAACAAACATTTTATGAAAAAGTACAATCACACCATCAAGATACAACAGCTAACATTACATTTATGCTATACCAAAATATCAATCATTCTATAAGTATTCCAATGATTGAAAAAATAGTAAACTGGTTAGATGAGCAATTTGTTCTTTATAGCTAATTAAGACAGACAAGTAAAGCTTACATAAAAAATCAGCACCACTTATTTTGGTGCTGATTTTCTTACATATTAGGAAAATAGTGATGTATTCGCATATAACGCGGGAGAACCACCTGAATGTACAAATAGAATGTTATCTTCTTTCTTAAATGTACCTTTTCGAATTAGGTCGATCAGTCCAGCTACTGCTTTCCCTGTATATACTGGATCCAGTAAAACCCCTTCTGTTTTTGCTAAAAGCTGAACAGCTTCTACCATTTCAGGTGTTGGTAAAGCGTATCCTGGTCCAACGTATTCATCAAAACATGTCACGGCCTCACGCGGAATACTGTTTAGAATACCAATATGCGCTGAAGTTTCTTGCACAAGCTTACATACCTTTTCTTCTTGTTCAGCTTTCCCGCGGCTCACATTCATTCCAATTACCGGAATCCCTGTTTGTCTTCCATAAAATCCAGTGATCAAACCAGCATGCATGCCCCCGCTGCCACTTACACAAACAACCGTATTGAAATCTATCCCTTGCTCAAACGATTGAGTCATAATTTCCTCTGCACATGCAATATATCCCATTGCACCGGTAGGATTGGATCCTCCAACTGGAATGACGTATGGTGTATGCCCTTTTTCAGTTACTTCTTTGGCCACTTTTTGCATCTCATCCATAAGGTCAGTTCCGTTTGGCACAACGATTACATTTTCAGCACCTAATAAATGATATAAGAAGTAATTCCCATTAAAGTCTGGTTTTTCTTCTGGTTCAAGTCCTTCTTCTAATACAAGAATGCATTTCATCTTCTCTTTTACCGCAGCCGCTAATGTTAATCGGCAATGATTTGACTGAATACCGCCAGCAGTAATTAACGTATCTGTACCTTTCGCCTGTGCATCCGCCACAAGGAATTCTAATTTTCTTGTTTTATTTCCACCAGCTGTTAAACCAAGTAAATCATCTCGTTTAAAATAAATAGAAGGTCCTCCTAGGACTTCAGAAAAGTGATTTAATTTTTCAATTGGCGTATATGATTCTGTATATTTTTTTCTAGGGAATTTTGCTAAATTCATACTAACTCTCCTTATTTACTCTTTATCTAAAATTAAAATAGTAATTCCAATATCCATCAAGCATTATCTGTTCACTAATCATAACTCTTACACTTTTATTAGAAAAGTCTTCAGTAACCAAACAACCCTAATGGATTTTTAGCCTGAATTATTTTCAGGAAACATTTCTCAGTATACTTGATTCATTGTAGTAAAGCGACTCTAATGATTTAAAAAACATGATTTCCCCTAACATTTCACTTACTTTTTTATAAACGCACAAAAAAGAGCTTTATCATAACATAAAAGCCCTTTTTATATAGAAGATATACATTATTACTTTCATACTACTTTTCTAAACTATTTATTAGCTGAAAAATGAACAATCCGTGTTAAACCTGGATGTAAACTCCTTTCTCCTTTATGGCGCACATATACCGTTTGATCCCCTTCAAATTTTGGAGGATTCCCCGCATTATATGTATGACATTCGTTTGTTCCTTCTATAGAATATTCCATGTACTCTATTGCACCGACAAGAATATTCTTTTTATCATCAGCTATTACATCGAGTTCCATTTGCGTCATTTTCCCATCATGAATAGATCGCTTTATCACGCTGCAGACAGCGTTCGCAAAATAAAATTGTGCCCAGAGAGCAGCATTTAAAATCCACGATATAACATGTCGGTAAGTTATATCCCTTAATAGGGGACTTAAGGTTTGATGAAGGGAAACTCGAAATAGGTTTCCTTGCTTTATCTTTGTTAACCTGTTAATAAAGTACTTTTTCTTTTTATCACTAATTTATACACTATAAAGACGCAAATTCCAAAGATAAGAGTTGAACAGGCTGGTAAAATCTTATCATTTGGCACGTATACGCTCCAAAAAGAATTCATAAGTGCATGGAAAACTAGACACATAAAAATACTTTTAGTTGCATTATAAATTGTAGTATATATGAAGGATACGGCAATTATCGTGATTATAAAGTATATAAAATTTATTTGAGACTGGTTAGTTCCTGGAATGAACCATAACGGCAGGTGCCAAACAGCCCATATTATGCTCACAATCATGGTGCTTAAAAATGAAGAAAACCTTTTTTGAAGTGCAGGTTGCAAGAATCCCCCTCCATCCGATTTCCTCAACTCCACCACCAATAATCATCATTGGAAAATTAAGTAATGCAACGTATAATGGCTTTTGCATCGTTGCCCCACCAAATAGCGTTGGCAGATAACAGCTAATAAAAGCTAGAACAATGAGCAGAATATACCATGCAAAATGATGTTTAGCGTTAACAATGTTTTTGATAAAAACTCTAAACTCCTCTCTTGATCCATATTTTTTCTTTAAACTAATTGCAATAATTGCTGGCATGATACCTCCGAAAACAAACAATATCATTGCTAATGGAGTACCGAATGTGGTAATGTCCCATTTTATCAAGCTAATTAATAGTCCCCAGAGTATCCATGTAAATATGAACGTGCATATTAAGTATCGTTTCATATCATTATTCATATACCTATCCCTCTTTGTCGCGATTAGATTTTAAAATGAATATAGCCTGGTACATAAAAAGATTCATATGTATGATAAACGTTTATTCCTACTGTATTTTATAACTTCTGAATATGCGTATCCTTAAAATCCGTTTGATATTTAAGACCATATCCGAACAGACGATCCATTCCAATATGAGCTGTCCAAATTAAGCCGATCATAAGAGTCACATCTGATTTTAGAAATAAACCGATCAAAATCAGTAATATTGATACTATGTAAGTATGAAACAGGTTATAAATCTGCGCACCAATACGATTATTAATAAGATATGCTAGCATTGAAACATCAGGTACTAAAAGCAACAAGAAGAATATTAACCAGCTAAACTCATTTAATGCATATATATAAATGGTCGCTATTAAGACAATAAGCCCTTCCATATGTATGATTTTTTTCTCCATATTTTATCCTCCCCTATAAAAAAACAGAATAATAAGACTATTATAACATTTAATTCCAAAACCAGTCTAAACGAATTATCATGTACAAAAAAGCACAGGAATCCACCCTGTGCTTTTTCTTATAATACTTATACTAACTTTCCGTCACGTAATGTTAAGATACGATCACATACATCCAGCATTCTTTCATCATGCGTAATCATAATTGCTGCTTTTTGACTTTCTTTTACTTCTCGTTTCATCATTTCGACAACTTCGCGTCCGCGTTTTGAATCAAGGCTTGCTGTTGGTTCATCCGCTAATATTAAATCTGGATTATTCATGAAAGCACGAGCAATTGCAACCCTTTGTTTTTCTCCGCCAGATAATTGATTTGGATAATGATTTTTTCTTTGAGATAATCCAAATGCAGCTAACAAATGATCCACACGCTTTTCGGATTCTTTTCGGTCTTCTTTCTTTAATTTTGCAATGTAGAGTAATTGTTCCTTTACATTTAAATAGGGAACAAGATTTGCAAACTGAAAAATGAACCCGATTTTTCTTAAACGAATATCTGTCATTTCCTTTTCTGATAAACGCGTAATATTTTGTTCACGAATGTAAATGTTTCCTTTTGATGGTGATAATAACGCACCAGCAATTGATAACAAAGTACTTTTCCCTGATCCAGAGGGACCAACAATACCGATAAACTCTCCCGCCTTCACATCAAGTGAAATTGGATGTAGAGCAGTTACTTCGGTATTTCCTTCTCCGTACACTTTACTTACTTCCTCTAATTTTAATAATGAAGTCATTACATGCCACCTCCAATTGCTTCTAGTGCATCAACTTTTAACACTTGATATAAGGAAATAAGTGTTCCTAGAATACTAATGACAATAAAGATTCCTGCATATTGGCCAATCATTGTCGTTGTTAATAAAAATGGCATGCTTTCTGGCAAAATCTTTTGCAATCCTTCTACTAATACAATACTTATCCCCATTGCAACAACAGATAAGAATAATGCTTGCACAACTAAAGTATTTGCTAAATACGAATTTTTCGTTCCAATTGCTTTTAACACACCTAATTGCTGCGTTTTTTGTAATGTAATGACATAGAAGAACACACCGATTAATAAAGCAGCAATCACAAGCAAGAACGCAATAATCATTGTTAATGTTCCTTGTTCTTCTTTATACCCTGGAATACTTTGAAGAACTTCTTTTTTCTCTATCACATGTGCATTTTTCACTTCTTTATCAATACGAAGTGCAATTGCGCTATAATCCTTTTGATTTGGCTGCGCAATTTGTCCCCATACATCTTGATTCACATAAACAACAGGTGTGTGACTAAACATTTGATCTTTCGTAAAGCCAACGATTTTGAATTCCTTTTTCGAAACTGGATCGATAATTGTATCGCCAATATCTATGCCTTTTTCTTTAATCGATTCGTCAGCAACCATTTCATCTTGTGCTGTTCCTAATGCATTCCCTTTCACAATCTTTGGTTCCAAGAACGTGTCACGTTCACTTGCAAAAATTGCAATATCAACCTTTTTTGAACTATCCTTCTTTTCATACGTAGAAACCTTCACATGAAATGGCACAGCATCTTTTGCATCTACTTGCCCTACTACATCATCCACATCTTCTTTCTTTATTTGTGAACGGAGTAATTTATTTTCTGCATCATCTGCTAATACAAATTTTGTTGCATCCATATTTTGAATTGATGATGCATTATCATACGATAAACCATTTGCTAATCCAGAAATCACAAGAACTAAAAATGATAATAAAATCATGATGAGCCCGATTAATCCATATCTTAATTTTGATTGTTTTAATTCACGCAGAGCTAAAAACATTTCGCTCGCTCCTTCCTATTTCTTTCTATGTACTCATCTTAAAAAAGAAATATGAACGGAATATGAACAAAAGATTACAATCAAAAAATTACGATTGAATGAAATGTATTGGATTCAAGCCCATAGTTTCATTAACGATTTCTATAATGAGGTTGAATATATCCTAATTGTATTCCTTTTGTTACAGCTTCTAATGAAGATGAAACATCCAATTTATCAAACATATGTTGAATATGGTTTGAAATTGTGCGTTCACTAGCATATAACATAGTAGCAATTTCTTTACGCTTATATCCACCACATAGTAACTGTAAAATTTGTTTCTCACTATCGGTTAATTCTTCAACATAGTCCATAGACATTGGAAAATAACAAATACCTTCGTTAATTTTAATTAAAATTTCCAACAACTTATCTGGCATAATATTTTTATTAATAAAGCCACTTACACCAATTTTTTGAGCTTCATATCGATAAACAGGCAAATCATAGCCTGTTAATATAGCTATTTTCGTGTCACATTTACTATCTAAAATAGTTTTTGCTATTTCTAAACCATCTTCGCTACTAATATTGCTTAAATTTATATCTACTAAAATAATATCTGGCTTAAACTCATTAATGATTGTGATAACATTTTCAACATTTTGTAATGAATAGAATTCATCTATCTCAGGATAATCTTCTAAAGCTATCTCCAAACTTTTTGAAAACAAAGCATGGTCATCTATTAATAAAATATTGATAGGAATCATCTCCTTTCATAGGAATAAAAATATCAATACATAAACCAGAAGGATTACATTCTGAAATTGTCATGTTACCGTTTAACAAAAACAGTTGTTCTTTAATCGAATTCACCCCCCTATGTTCATTAGGAATATGCTTCTCATTTCCCATACCTATCCCATTATCTTTTACTATAAGCTCTATTTTGTTATTTTCTTGTGTCAAACTCAAAACTAACTTAGAACATTTAGAATGTTTGAACGCATTTGTTACTAATTCTTTTAAAATTCGATATATAACAAGATTATAAGGTTCAACTAAGAATAAATTATCATTACAATTAAAAGATATATCAATATTTTTCATTCCGTATTTTTGCTGGATCATCTCAAGCAGATTACTATAATTCTTTTTTAATGTGAGTGTCTTTAATAACGTTGGGTGGTATTCTTGCATTTGTACACGTATAGACTGGTTTAAGTCATCTAGCGTTTTTACTATCATTTCATGAATTTCTTCTTTATTAGATTTATTCATCATATTTTTAACTGCTAATATATCTTGTAATATTTCATCATGCAGATAATCAGAAAATTCACTTTTCAACCTCTCCTCTTTAGCTATCTGTAAAAGATTTTGAGCGTAAGAGCTTTCTGGCAAGGGTTTAGGTTCTTCTGCATCCACATTTAAGATCGTATCTTTTATGTCTTGAAATAATAATGTGAAATAAAGAAGAACAAACCAAAAAATCGTATGTATAATGACAAAATAGGTAATCATATTAAATTTAAACAACAGCCCAAGCGAACTAATAAAAACAATAAAACATAAAAACATGAATATCATTTTACCTTCCTTTAAAAGAAAATATTGCTTCATAAATGTATGGCTTTTAAAAGCAATCGCATGAATACTAAATAAGGGTAGCAGGATCACGATATACCACCCTAAATTACTTAAATATTCGGGGCTTCCTGCAAACAACATAGCATATACAATAAAGAGAGCGATAAGAATAGCAACAGATTTAAATAACTGCTTTTTTTCGCTTTTGAAGATAAATTTAATTCGTTCTCGATTTTTCAAAAACAGAAAAATAATACAAATAAAACTAAAAATCCATTGACATGAAAATAGAGCGGCAAATATTTTATCGTTTGTCAATTTCGCAACCAATGTTAATACACATGTAATCTTTAAAATCCAGTCTGTCTCTTTTTTATAAGCATAAATAGAATCTTGGAAAAAGAACAAAAGCAAAAATTGTACTGTCTTATATAGAATTACTACACTAAGTAGTATACTTAGTGTATAAGAAATTTGACTCCCGTTAAGCGTAAGTAAAAATTGCCATGAAGCAAAAAATAGCAATTTGGAGAATTTTGATAGCGTGTTATTTTCTTTTATGTTTACAAAACTAATATATGCCCCATATATGACCATTATTGTTATAAACGTTAGTGGAAGTAACTTTGCTGTTCCTGCAATCTTACCTTGCAAAAATTCATAGCATAAAAAAATAATCATACAAAGTTGATTCATTAAAATAAAGATTTGTTTTTGCTCATAGTATTTTTTCATAGACTCACTTACCTTTACTAGATTACATACAGATAAAGCTGATGTTTGTTTATTATCATCAGCTTTATCTGTAAATTTTTACTTTTTATCGTTAAATATAATTTTATAGCATGCTCTTTTTGTTAACAAATAATAAATGATATAAACCACAGTAAAAATAATTAATGCAAAAAGAATAGGTAATATAAAGGCACTACCTTTTCCTAATAAATCGTCCATTAAAGCAGTTTTGTATGCCACCAGTGCAAAAATACTATGCGCTGCCCCTAATATATAAGGGATGCTAAATAACGTAAAGATTTCTTTTCTTATTATCCTTTTTATCTTTTTCTTGTTATATCCCATTCTTTGTAAAATTGTAAATTCATTTTCATTTGACATTATACTCGAAAGATTATGGAAATAGAGTATGCTACCTGTTGCAATAAAAAAGATGATAGTGACAAAGCTAATGAGCAGGAAGGTTGAGCTATTCTGCTGGATAATGTAATCATTTTTTTGATAACTACTTGTAAAATAGATATTATCTTTAAATAGTGGAGCTAAGTTTTCATAAACTTCTTTGTTATCTCTCATATCTGTTCTGTTAATGCTCATCATAGTCTTTTCTGGAAGCCCTAATGCTTTTATTTCTTTGTAAAGTTTGTCAGAAATAATAAGGGTTCCTACACTATTCGCAAATCCAATTGGGTTAAGTAATGTAGTCTCTTTCACTTTCACACCCACACTCTTTGTAGATGTTAAGTTCAAAGTATATGTATTCTCTTTATCTAACTTTTCTTTTTCAGGCCTATATTTCACTAAAATACTTTCATGTTTAGCTAAATTTTCAAATTCTACATTTTTCCCTTGAAAATTTATTAGATCCCTGTAATCCGACTCAGAGATTAGATCAAATCCATGTTCTTTCTTCATATTATATTCTTTAGGCAAATTTTCAGAAGAGGATGTTCCTTGAATAATAGTCGTTTCTTTGTATTTCATGTTTTCTTTTCCGACAGTATCTTGTACAACTTTAATTGCTTTATTAGCCGATTCTTTATCTTCCAACGGGAACTCAATAGCTGACGGTACGATACGTTCTGTAGCAGCAATTGGATAGTAAAGCGTTAGTATAGTGGCGCCAAATATAGCCAAAGTTCCTGCAGCTAATAAAGTTAACAAAATTAAAGTCTTTGCCTTCGAACGGATTTTAAATATAAAGTTTGGAATGATAATAATATTCGATTCCTTATAAAACCATTTTTTCTTTTTCTTCAATTTTTGAATAGCAAAAGGTAAAAAGGAGTGAATAAAGAAGATTGTCCCTAATACCACACTTAACATTGTTAAAAGTGCGATTGGTGAAAACCCTATCGTTTTCCACAATGATTCGGTTCCTCTTATAATATCAATAGCTAAGAAATAGCCTACCAAAATCAAGAATAGTCCTAATAGGGATAAAGCTGTACTAACTTTCATCTGCTTTTCTTCCTTTTTCTCCATACGTACCAAAGTAAGTAAGGAACTTTTTCGAAGGATTATCCAGTTTGATAAGAATAAGACAGTCAAAACAGCAAATATAAAAATAAAAGTGAATAGTACCGAATCAAGATTAATTAATGGCACTTCAAAAGTATTAATGTTTAATTTTAGTACTTTGACTATCACCTCAATAATTCCTTTATGAGCAACAGCACCCAGCACGATACCTACAATTAGAGCAGTAAAAGAAATTATAATATTTTCAAAGGTTAATAATTTTACCATGGTTGACTTTCGATACCCCAAGAGCGAATAAATTCCCAGTTCTTTCATTCTTTTTTTCATAAAGAAAGTATTGGAGTATGACATATAGAATAGTACAAATGCCATAACGAATATTGCCACCGTTCTCGACATTGTTTCTACTCTACCATCAGACGAAATCTTTTCCATGATAATATCGTTCATGGAAAAAGAAATAAAGGCGAAAAACACCATCAAAACAAAAGCCACTGAAACGAAATAGAACGAATAGAAGGAAAAGTTATTCTTCAGATTCTTTGTTGCTATTGTTAATAATCCCACAGTCATGCCTTCCTTTCACACTCTTAGTTATATCGATTTTCATCAATTTTTGAGATTTCCTTTAATATCTCTTCAAAAAATTCTTTTCTACCCTTTTCGTTTCTTTTTAATTCTTTCAAAATATTCCCATCCTTGAATATTAAGATTCTACTTGAAAAACTTGCTGCATAAGCGTCATGGGTTACCATCAAAATTGTTGTATGAAGATCCTCATTAGCCTCTCTTAACTTTTGAAGCAGCTCTGTTGCAGAGTTTGAATCTAACGCGCCGGTTGGTTCATCTGCAAATAATATACTTGGCTGTTTCGCAATGGCTCTTGCTGCCGCAACCCTCTGCTTTTGTCCTCCAGAAAGTTGACTAGGGTACTTTGATAATTGTTCGAATATGCCAAAACGCTTTGCTAAACTTTCTATAGTCGATTCGATTTCGTTTGGAGATTTGTTTAACAGAGTAAGTGGCACAGCAACATTTTCCTGCACCGTTAAACTATCAAGTAAAAAATACTCTTGAAAAATAAAGCCTAAATGATCCTTCCTAAAATCCGCAGTTTTGTTATCATTAAGTGTTTTAATATTGACACCATTTATCAAAACATCTCCATCTGTCGGTGTATCAATAGTTGATAGTATATTTAATAAAGTTGTCTTCCCAGATCCTGAAGCACCCATAATACCAATAAATTCACCTGATTCAATATCAAAAGATACTTTATTCAGTCCAGGCAATTGATTCTTATTGTAAATTTTTGTAACATTTTTTGCAGATAATAATGTATTCATCCTATTTGCTCCTTTCAATTTGTTGATATATTAATTTTATTCTTCAATATATAAAGAAGCATGAGTAAAAAACGCAATCTTCTACTTACATTACAAATTCACTTTATTTGCACTCCCGTTTAGCTGTCCCCTAGATAATGAACACTTTTAAAAAGTTGCCTATGCCTTCATGAAAAGATTAGTAAAACATTTTGGAGAACCAACTGTTCTCACTACAGACAAAACGCCGGCATTACTTTGCGCATTTAACAAATTAAGAAAACAAGGATTTTATCAAACTACAATCCATTGTACAATCAAGCATTTAAACAATCTTATTGAACAGGATCATAGGCATGTAAAGAGACGTTTTGCTAAATCCGCAGGATTTCAAAATCTTCGTCATGCTTCACGTACGATAAAAGGTATTGAAACCATTCATGCTCTATATAAACAAAGGCGAAGTCTTCAAAGAGACTCCGCCTTTT
>NZ_KB895721.1:0-42016 GCF_000374965.1 Bacillus sp. 95MFCvi2.1
ATCACCCAAAGATTATCTAGTCCTCTATTCATTACTTCACTTTGAATAAAGTGAATAAGTTCACCTATTAACCCTTTACCTCTAAACTTTTCAATTGTAGCTACACTTTCCATTCGGGCCTGTTTTTCATGTTCAAAAATACAAGCGATGGAACATGCTACTCCATTGTATCTAAGTAGATAGTGAGTGAATGCTGGATGTTGGAATTCATCTTGAAAAGCTTTTTTTCTAACTTCGCCTCCTAACTCTTTTATACTACATTCAATATCTAAAGCTTCTTCAAAATTTAATTCAGATACCTCTTCAATAGTAACTTTTTCATTTTTATCTTTTTCAGTTAATTTCTTATTCCATAATTGGATTGGACTTATTAATTCTTCAAACCCAAAATTCTTTATTTGTAATTCAGAAATCAGTTTTTCTTGCATATCTAAGTTATATATATAAAATCTAGGTACTATATTTTTAGTCTTATAGAAATGGACTACTTCATCTACTATCATTTGTGGATTTAAACTTACTACACTTACATGTGCATGATTTGCATCATAATAATATGGGTTACTTTCATTACAAAATATAGAACCCCATGATTTCTCTATTCGGCTAGTAAAGGTTTCAAGATATGCAAAATCAAGCTCAAGAACATTTTTTAAACTAGTCATACGATATTCCCTCTTCTCTATTTTTTCTTCAATATCTTCTGTACTTTATTATACATTTAAATATTTTAATTTTCAGTTTTTTAGTTGAAATATATCTCATACCATTCAAAAAAATATTTTCAATAAAAATGAAAGTAAACTTTTTATTATTAGTTTACTTTCAAAACATTGATTTCATTAGCCTTATCCGAATTTAGCTATTTTTAGCAAAATCACTAACAAAAGTATACATTCGAAACACTTTAAATAAAGAGGTTAAAACATCCATAAACAAAAAAGAAAAAACTAGATCCATACTAGTTTTTTACATAAGTCAAGTTATCGGTAGTAAACGAAATATTATAATGCTCCTGTTACTTTCAATATTCCAAACCCTTAGCATGGTTTTTTCTGAAATACTGGCGGTACACAAATTAGGCTCGGCTTTTCGGTAACCAAATCTCAATAAAATAAGCTCTTTGTTCAGTACATAGACATAACATGTAAAAAGGCAAGCCAACTGTTATAAAGGAGTGAGACGAATTAGTATGATAAGCCCATACTTTAATAACACACGACAAATCGCTATCACATTACATTCTGGAGAAGTGACAGAACAGGCAATTCACCAAACGATGGCACAAAATCCCTTCTTTACACATGTTATACATCATCATGTTGTACATCATGTCATACATCCAACTGATTTCTCAACAATTCCGTTTGGTTCAACATACTATTTCTGAGGAAAGCCATCGGCTTTCCTTTTTTTTAGACAAACAAACTGTATATCCTATATATGCGTTAACATAACCCCACTTACCGGTAGCAAACCAGAAAAAAACGGAATCTACATAGATGCCGTTTTTTCTGGTAACTTCTTCGTGCATTGATATAAAGCAATTGCTCCTAAAATAACAAGTATACCTTCAGGAGCATCTAATAACACAGTTTTCCATGTTCCTGAAATTACTAACTCATTACCTGTAGAAGATTTATAATATCCCTCTATATAGCCAATAGTAAATTGAATTATAGATAAAAAGATAAATAAACCTAGACCAATTCGAATCCCTTTTTTATTTGTAAACATATTTATCCCTCACTAATAACTTTATATCTTTATATTTAATTATTATAATAATAATTAAATTTTCTGTCAATACATCGGGAGTAAAAGGAACTTTTAAATATCCCCTTATTTCTTTTTGGTTATTTTTTGTCCGTAAAGGTACAACATAAGGTGTACCCTTTATATATCAAGGGATAAAGAAAGAGCATCTAATCCTAATAGATCAGATGCTCAAACACGGATAATATATCCGTCCAGTTCCTAACACACTATATTACTTAGTAATAATTTACTTCTTATGAGCTTGTAAATCATTTTTAATTACATCCCAGAGAGGGTTATCTTGACGTATTGGTTTACCCTCTTCGTCCCATTTTGTTTTTCCTGTTCCTAATTCATAATTCATTCCTGTCCAAGTATCTTCACGGAATGCATAGAATGATTTGTGCCACCCTTTCTGATTGAATATAGAAATTAAGTCCTGCATGTACTGAGGTGCTCCAGGAACAGTACGGTTAATTCCAAATTCCTCAGCAATGATTCGATTAGATGGTACATGATTCTTCTTAGACCAATTTTGAACAGGCTGTAAGAATTTATTTAATCCATCTTTATCCCACATCATAGGTTTTTCTACATCTCCTACTTTTACAATTCCAGGATATTGATACTCTTTATTTTGATTTTCACGCTGGCTTGTTAATTGATATGGCTCATACATATGAAATGCATACAATGTCTTCTTATCTTTAACTGGTTTAAGATATTTAAAAGCCCAAGGTGTGGCATATAGGCCTGAATCTAAAATAATGGGTGTTTCTTTATCTACTTCACGAATTGAAGTAACAACTTTTTGATAAAATTTATTTAAATCTGCTGGGGTCCCCTTCACTTTTGAATACCATTTCTCATAATCTTCCGTCCAAAAATCATTATATCTATTTTTCTTAGATGTTTCTGGGTGTGGCTCATTTATAATATTGTAACCAACCACAGCAGGATGATCCTTTAATTCAAGAGCAAGGTCCTTCCAAAATTGGCTTGCTTGTTCTTGATATTTCTCTTCCTCCCAGATTCTATCATCATTCTGATTATTATTAAATTGGCGCCAACGGTCACCAGGTAATGAAAGCATTGTAAGTACAACTTTAATCCCTTGTGATTGTGCAGCATCTAAATCTGTTTTTAATTTTGCTACATCCTCTTTCACTAATCCTTGATAGTTATCTGCATTACCGATAAGAAAATCTTTTCCTGGTGTATCTGGTTTGTCACCAGAGAAGAAAGCTTTATCTTTTGCCCATTTATCAGGTGCTAAACGAACATACTCAATATGAGCCTCCTTTGCACTCTTGTAATTCTCAGGTAATGAAGTGCTATTCATAAAATTAGTACCTGTTCTTTTAGAATTCCAAAAATCCATTTTGGAATCTGCACATTTGTATGTCTCAGCTTTCACATTCATTTCTTGCATCCCTAAACTTAGTATGCCCATTAATGCAACTATCGGTATGATTTTTTTCATAACTTCTCCCTCTTTCCATGTTAGTTACCTATATAAAATAAATCACTTATGTTACAGAAAAGTGACAATTTCAAAAAAACATATTTTATTGATCTATAGAACTCTTTTAGGAATTTGAAAAAACATAAAATTCTTTCCTTTACTTACCCATATCTTATATTTTGTGTAACTGCCTCGAACTCTAAATACCTTGGTAGTCTTAAGTTTATAAACATTTTAGTTTGAGTTACACAACATATAAAAGATTGTTAACTACACTATTTGGCGTACCATCACATAGCCATCAAGCTAATATTTTAAAGTGTCACCAAAACGAAAAAAGAAAATTGTACGTTTAGACGCAATTTGGACATAAATTAACTAGTTCCCTGTCGGCTTAGTGACAAGGTTCTTGCTGTAGAACGCAAAGTAAAAAACACAGAGGTATTCACATCTGTGTTTTTTCAAGTTTCGGATGATTAATCGTTCTATATAAAGAATATTAAGGGATTCCAGTTCCTTCAACTATTTCTTTAATGTAGGATTTCTGACTATCATACATAGGTAATGCAATTGAGAGTCTATCTTTTTCTACATTTGGTCTGCTTGTATTTTACTATTTTTTTCATTTTTCTACTTACTTTTAAACCTTCGCCATACCCCTTATACAATAAAAAGCATTGAAACCATTCATGACCTTTACAACAGAACCACCCACCAGCCTATCTAAAGTTGATAAAGCTTATCTATTATCTTTTCGATTTCACCTTATGATTCTAAGCAAGGAAGGGGAACCTTCATTTTTTTATTCCGCTTTATGAACATCGGAACTAAAATCCCTCATTTCTTTATTTTATCTGCATTTCATCTGCATCTGTGTCCACTAAACTACATAATTGTAAGATGTATTTATGAAAATAGACTCATAAAAAAGAGGGATCCACGAATGAAAATAAACAAAAGTCGATCATATATTGGGAATGTTTTTTTGGATCGCGACCATCGATCCTTGAATAAACTTCAAGATAAAAAAAAATCCCCAACAAAATTTCGGGATTTTATGCAAAAGGATACAAGTATAGCATTATTGTTCCTTCTACCAAGTGCAATTGGTTTTTCAATTTTTTATCTGATTCCATTTGTAATGGGAATGATTTATTCGTTAATGGACGGCACTACTGATGGTTCTTTTGTCGGTTTAGCCAATTATAAAGAACTGCTAGGTAGTGCTTCTTTTCTCAAAGCAGCAACGAATACGTTTTGGTTTACCGCAGTGAGTGTACCGCTCATCATCATTATCTCCTTATTACTGGCGCTTTGTTTGAATCAAAATGTATATATTCAAAATTGGTTACGAAGCGCGTTTGTATTACCGCTTGTTGTTCCTGTGGCTTCCATTGTCATGCTCTGGCAAATTTTATTCGATTGGAACGGTACGTTTAACGTATGGATGCACAATATGGGGTTTGAACGAATTGATTGGATGAAATCAAATTGGGCAATTATTGTCTTATCAATTGTATATCTATGGAAAAATATCGGGTACAACATTATTTTATTCTTAGCAGCTTTACAAAATATCCCAAAAGAGTATTACGAAACTGCAGAAATTGAAGGTGCAGGTCGTATGCATACATTTTTAAATATTACACTCATTTATTTAACACCAACAATGTTCTTTGTCATATTAATGTCCATTATCAATTCGTTTAAAGTCTTTCGAGAAGCATACTTGATTGCTGGAAGTATACCACATGACAGTATGTACATGATGCAGCATTATATGAACAATATGTTCGTGTCGCTTGATATTCAAAAGTTGACAGCGGCTGCCACGTTGATGGTGGCGGTTATTTCTATCCTTGTATTCGTATTGTTTGCAATAGAACGTCGTTTTCGAAAGTTTATGAATTAGGTGGGAAAAGCAGATGAAAAAAGAAAATGTATTTCGTAAATGGATTTTAACGCTATTTTTGACAATATTAGCGGTCATGATGCTATTTCCAATCGTATTTACCTTGACCAATTCATTCATGACTGAGCATGAGATTGGATCCAATTATGATTCTATTGGAGAAGTGAAAAAGGATACACCTTTCATTAATTTAAAATTAATCCCAGATTTAGTGTCATTTGAACAGTATGGAAC
Organism: Bacillus sp. 95MFCvi2.1; assembly: GCF_000374965.1. Taxonomy (NCBI): domain Bacteria; kingdom Bacillati; phylum Bacillota; class Bacilli; order Caryophanales; family Bacillaceae; genus Bacillus; species Bacillus sp. 95MFCvi2.1. The sequence continues at coordinate 5,370 of NZ_KB895721.1, forward strand.
AGTATTAGTGAAAAATCCGACATTCTTAAAAATGTTTTGGAATTCAGTATTCATGGTTGTACCAATAATAGTAGGTCAAGTAATCGTTGCATCGTTTGCAGCCTATGTCTTTGCTAAGATTCAATTTCGAGGAAGAGACAAGTTGTTTATCGTTTATCTTTTGACGATGCTCATGCCATTCCAAGTTACGCTCGTACCAAATTATATCATGGCGGATAAACTTGGAATTTTGAACAGTATAGCGTCTATTATTCTTCCAGGAATCTTTGGGGCATTCGGTGTATTTATGCTCCGGCAGTTCATGTTGCATATCCCGGATGCGTATATAGAGGCAGCTAAGATGGATGGAGCTGGCCATATTACAATCTTTTTTAAGATTATTCTTCCTCTTATTCGTCCTGGAATTGCTGCTCTTATTGTTTTATTATTTGCGGATTATTGGAATATGATCGAACAGCCGCTTATTTTTCTGAATGATGAATCCAAACATCCATTATCGCTCTATTTATCAAAAATTAACAAAGAGGCACGTGGGGTTGGGTTTTCTGCTTCTATTCTGTATATGACCCCAATGATACTTTTATTTTTATATGCGCAGTCCTATTTTATTAAGGGAATTCAGTTATCAGGTGTGAAGGAATAATGAAGAATTACAATGTAAACATTCCTTCGGAAAGATTTTAGGAGGGGACACAATGGAATATAGAACGGAACAAGACGGAACAAGGAAAAAACGAAATATTAAAATCATTTCCAGTGTATTTATAGGGCTTTTAATTATCCTTACACTCTTTAGCAATACGTTAGCGAATTGGAATTTGCCAAAGGTTATTACAGAGAAGCCAAAAAATAGTGAGCTTAAACAAACGTTTACAGGTAATGGCGAATTACAGCCACAAGAAGAAGCAAAGTTAAGTAATAGTAGCATAGAGGCGAAAGTGAAAGAGGTACATGTAAAAGAAGGAGACCGTGTCAAAAAAAATCAATTATTAATGACATACGATAGTAAAAAGAGTGAACAAATGATTCTTGATGAAGAAGCAACTCTTCAAATTCAAAAGTTAGCACTGAATGACGCTCAAGCAAATTATAATGAAGCCAAAAAAAATCAACAAGAAAACAAATCAAATGATCAACCAAATAATCAGCAAGAAAACAAATCAAATAGTCAACCCAATGGGGGGATAAGTGAGACAAGTTTACAAAGTCTCAAAACAGCTGTGGAGAGCAAAAAAATTGAGATTAGTACGCAAGAAAGAAAAATTAAAAGTTTAAAAGAAGAATTAGAAATGAGCAAGAAGCTGATCGCTCCTTTCGATGGAGTTGTTACAAAAATAAATGCAAAGAAGGATCAGCTTTCTACGAGAGATGAAGGTGATGTAATTCTCTCTGATGAGAGTAAAGGCTTTAAGGTTGAAGTACAAGTACCTGCTGATTTAGCCACGCACTTGAAGGTTGGAGAAAAGATAAATTTGAAAGGAAATGCTAAATCCTTAGAAGGTGAACTTATAGAGATTAAAAATATAGAAAGCAATGAAAATCAGAGACCAGAAGAACAAGGTAAACAGCAAGATGAACAAAAGGATGAACAAAAAGGTGAACCAAAAGATGAACAGCAATTTCAACAAACATCAGCAACTCCACAACCACAGAAACGTATTCTTGTAAAAGTACAAGGAGAAGAACTGAAAAAAGGGGAGCAGGTAGAAGCTACACTGACTAAACAATTGACTAAAGGCGTGGTTATACCAAATAAGGTGATTAAGAAGGAAGGACAGAGAACATTTGTCTATACAATAGAAGAAAAAAAAGGCCCTTTAGGTAATGCCTTTTATATAGAAGAGTCTCCTATTACTGTTGGTGAATCCAATGGACAAGAAACAGTCGTGTTAGAAGGAGTATATGAGAAAGATCAAATTGTTTTACAAACCAGTGAACCTTTGAAAAAAGGAGAACGAGTAAAGATAAAATAACAAAAATAAGGAGCGAATTTAAAATGAAAAAGGTTTGTATGATGCTAGTAGCAAGTCTATCAATCAGCTTCGTGGCAGGTTGCGGAAATAATGATAGTAAAGGAGAGAGAAAAACAAAAGATGGAAAAACGATAGTCGAAGTGTCGACTTTAGGTGATACTAAATCCCTAAAACAGGCAGAGAAACTATATGAACAAAAGAATCCTAAAATTGACATCCAGATAAAAGGTGCTTTTCCGGAAGATGGATCAAAGACAGAAGCATCAAAGACAGACGAGACCTCTGCTGAGAAAATCATTAGTAAGGTGAATACAGAATTTTTATCGGGTAAAGGATCCGATGTGATTGTACTAGACGGTTTGCCTGCGGACAAGTATGGGAAGAAAGGCTTGCTTACAGATCTGAGTAAAATGATGGAACAGGATAAATCTTTTGATAAAAATCAATATTTTAATAAAGTTTTAGATAATTCGAAAACCAATGAAAAACTATATGGTATTCCATTATATTTTTGGTTGAGTGGACTGCTTGGGGATGATAAAGCGATACAACAATCTGGAGTAAAAGTGAATGACAAAGAGTGGACTTGGAGTGAGTTCACAAGCATTGGAAAAGAATTAGCAAGCAAAGGAACACATACACATGTTATTGGAAATACTCCTCCGGAACAAATGCTGCAATTTCTGGTGCAAGATCATTACAGTAAGTTAGTAGATAAAGCAAGTGGACAAGCAAAGTTCCAGTCTGATTTATTTGTACAGATGCTGGAAGACGTAAAGAAGATGTATGAACAGAAAATAGTCACTGCAGATTCTGTGGCTTTAGGAGAAGCATATTTTGTCCCAGCACCAATCATGTCGGTAGAAGAATATTTCAGTTTTGGATATAGCTTGGGTATAACAGAGTCAAAAATGTATCAAAAACCACATATAGCTGGACAAAAAAAGGGAGTTGCTTTTACACCGAACACAACAGTAGGTATAAATGCGAAATCTCCGGTTAAAAAGGAAGCTTGGGATTTTCTTAAGTTTTTAATGTCTGATGAGGTCCAAAGTAAAGGGAATGCATTTCCAATTAATAAAGCTTTATATGAACAACAAATCAAAACATTGAAGGAAAAAGGGAAAATTGAGCATATAAGTGGCTCTACGATTAACGTTACTGAGAGCGATATACAAGGATTAGAGAAAATGGTTGCTGAAATAAGCGTTCAGAGCCCACAAAGTACTAAAATTGAATCCATTATTGCTGAGGAGTCCAAGTCATACTTTAGTGGTCAAAAATCAGCTAAGGATGTAGCAGCACTAATCCAAAATCGAGTGACGACATATATAAACGAATAAACTATATATAATTCACGACAGGTAGTAGCAATTAAAGTGAAAATAACTAGCAAAGTGGGGATTAGAATTGAAGAGGAATAAAATGATTCTGATGTTATGTAGTAGCATATTGCTAACTGGTATGGTGGCATGTAGTAACAACAGTGATGAGAGTCCAGTGAAAACTGTTGATCAAAAAAAGAGTGCAGAAAAAATGGAATCAGCTTCTAAAGAAGCATCTGTTGAGGAAACTAAACTTTCTATAGAAGATACACTTTCAAAAGAAGATCAAGAAATTGTTGATGTATTGTTTAATACGGTCCCTGAGATAAAATCATATTATCAAAAAGACAAAGAATACACGGTTTCATTAACAGCAGAAGTTACAAAACCCAATCTAAATTCAACGGATAATAAGGAGAAAGAATATTATAAAGTGCATTTTGAAGGAAAGGTATTAGGCGGTTGGGAGTTTTATGTGAAACCAGATAATAAAGAGGTTTTATTTAAAGGAATATTTGTAGGAAATAAGGGTCTTTATACTCTTGAAGAGTTCAAAAAAGAAGCAAATGAAACGGATGATTTCTATGCAAAACTGAAAGAGAAAGTGCCGGAGTTTAGAAAAGATGTAAAAACAACTGTAGCAAAAAAACTACAAAGTAAAGTAGCAAAAAAACAAGAAATTAGTGATGAAGAAATCCTAGCGTATCTAGATGAGGTTGCGGAACCGGAGTTTACAGTATGGAACCAAGCTATAGGGCAAAAAGGACTAGACATTAAAAAAGATAGAAAAGTAATCAAACCAGATCCAAGTGCAAAAGATCCACTGAAGAAGGATTTTTATCAAGTTGAAATGTTAAAAGAAACTTTCCTTATTAAACCTACTTTTGAAGAAAAGGATATATATTTGGTTCGAGTTCAACCTATTGAGAAGCCGGGGAAAGAAGTAAATTCATTACAAGTTTCTCGTTTTATAACATTTTCTATGGAAGCGATTAGCCAGAATGAAGCTAACAAAAAATAAATGTAACTATTCAGTTACTCAATAAGACGACATGCCCAATAAACCGTGCCATATATGGTTACAATAGGACCATTGTTTCATATAAATCCACGATGAATAAGAGAAACTGCACAAAATTAGACGGCGGTTTCTCTTATTCTACTTTTGAGCCCAAGGGATTTTTTTGGTTTCCTATACTTGTCTTATGGCTTGAAATACAGACTGGTCCCCTAAATCTATACAATAGAGTTTCTAAAGTATTATTGTTCGTTCGAATAGATGGAAAAAGTGTGTGAGGTTGAGCATGAATACGGGAATTTTGAATTCATACTATATCTTTAAACATACAAGGAAAACAAAAATGATAAAAACATATATAGCTTTTTATTGCAGGAGGTAACAACATGACAGAGGTAGTATTAAAAAATATTTATAAAATATATGACAATCAAGTAGCAGCGGTGGAGAATTTTAATCTTCATATTCAAGATAAAGAATTTATAGTGTTTGTTGGTCCTTCTGGATGTGGTAAGTCGACCACTTTACGTATGATTGCCGGATTAGAGGGGATTTCACAAGGAGATTTATACATTGATGAAAAATATGTGAATGACATACCACCAAAGGACCGTGACATCGCAATGGTATTCCAAAATTATGCCCTCTATCCTCATATGACCGTGTATGATAATATGGCATTTGGTTTAAAAATTCGTAAGTTACCAAAAGATGAAATTGAGCGTCGTGTTCAAAACGCAGCAAGAGTTCTTGGATTAGAAGAACTTTTAAAACGGAAGCCAAACGCGTTATCCGGTGGTCAAAGACAACGTGTTGCTTTAGGGCGTGCCATTGTCCGTGATGCAAAAGTATTTTTAATGGATGAGCCATTATCAAATCTAGATGCAAAACTACGTGTTACCATGCGCTCTGAAATTTCAAAACTGCATCATCGCTTACAAACAACAACCATTTATGTTACGCATGACCAAACTGAGGCTATGACAATGGCAACGCGCCTTGTGGTTATGAAAGATGGACGGATACAACAGGTTGGTACACCAAAAGAAGTCTATGAATATCCCGAAAACGTATTTGTTGGTGGCTTTATTGGTTCACCAGCCATGAACTTCTTTACGGGAAAAGTGGAAAATGGAAATTTTATTTTAGGTCATATCAAACTGAGTATTCCAGAAAAAAAATTAGAAGCACTACGTGAACAAGGTTATGAAAATAAAAACATAATTCTTGGCATTCGCCCGGAACATATCTATGATAATCCAAGTATGCTAGAAACATTGCCTGATTATATTATAAATATAAAAATTGAAGTTGCAGAATTGCTTGGAGCCGAATCGATGATCTATGCTACGTTACACAATCAATCCTTTATTGCACGTTTAGATACGCGTAATGATTATCAAACAGGAGAGGCTATGCAACTTGTATTTGATATGGACAAAGTACATTTCTTTGATACCGAAACACAACTACGTATTAAATAAAATTGTATCTTTTTGCAACAGAACGCACCATATTATTTCGGGAATTTTATACATTTAGATACAAATCAACCTATTCTCTTTACGTTAAAGAAAAGGTAAAGATACTATCAAAATAAATGAAAAAAAGTGTAGAACCTCCGTTCTACACTTTTTTCTGTAAATAGAAATAAAACAACACGCCATCAACTGTATTGTGTACTCCATACTCTGCTCCATGAAGTTCTAAAATATTTTTTGAAATGGCAAGTCCAAGACCTGTTCCACCTTGTGAGCGTTTACGAGCTGTATCAACTCGGTAAAAACGATCCCAAATCTTATCTAATTGATCTTCTTCAATATGGGTCCCTTTATTTTCGATACAAACTTTTATGCGACTTGGCTCATCTATTATAGAAATAATAATATCCTCTTTTTCTGGCGTATAACGAATAGCATTCGTGATAAAGTTTGTGATTACTTGTTCCATACGACGATGATTTGCAATGACTTCAGTTGCAGCAAGATGTGTGTGAACATGTAATTGCTTTTTTGTTATCTCCAAAGATAATTGTTCACAGATATGCTGAATGGCTTGGTCAATATAAAAAACATCCATCTGCATTTTATACGTACCAGATTCAAATTTTGCTAACTCAAGCATGTCCACAATTAACATATCCATCTTATCTACTTCTTTTTCCATTGCCTTAAAGTAATACTCCTTCTTATGACTTGCAACACCATCTTTTAAAATAGAAATACAACTCTTCATAATACTTAGAGGTGTCTTTAACTCATGCGATACCCCTGAAATAAACTCTTTTCTTGTATTTTCTAATTTTTTTTCTTTCTCTATGTCTAGTTGCAATTGCTCAATATGTGAATGCAATGTATTTGAAAGTAAATTAATATTTTGAGATAAATCACCAATTTCATCTTTTGACATAATTGGAACCCTTTCTGAGAAATCTAAGTTTGCAATTTTTTGGGTTGTCTTATTTATTTGTAATAAGGGCCTTGCAATCTTTTTTGAATAGTAAAAAGAAGCTAGAAAAATAAGAAGCAACACAAACATAATAATATAGACATAATACTCTTGTATCATTTGTACAGCTTCATCAACTGGCTGCAACGAAGTCATTGAAAAAATGTATGTTATTGCACCGCTCTTATCCTTTATCGGTTTTATTATTAACTTATATTTAATATCATTCTGCTCATAATCGATTTCTTGTAAGGAATCATAGTTAGTAGTCTTTTCATTTAGCAATAAGTCTGCCTGAAACTCTTGTATCCTTTCCATAAATAAGTTATTTGTATAAACAAAATTCGATTGTTCATTCCCACCCGAAAGTTGAACCTTTGTAATTTTCCCGTCTAGATATTTTACAGGCGCTTCTTTTTCATATTTTCTTTTATAATCAATGTCCTCTTTTTTAGACAAGTCTTTAGTTGTATATTTATTTTTAAGTTTTTCTCCAAATTCATTTACTTTTTTATCTAATGTCGTATTTACCAAATTTGGAGTTTCTGTTTTAAAGAATGCAGAAAAAGGAATGAATGTAGCATTTTTTTCTATCCCCCTCAAAGTAACTGTTTCTCCTAAAGGGAATATTTCATTTGCAATATTCCTCGCATGATCGTCCTCAACCTTGAAATTGTACAGCGGTATGGTAATTGTAGAATTAGCGAATTGATTTTCTTTATCTTTAGACTGATTTAATTTTACTTCTATATAAAAATCATTTACATTTTTTAAATTACCATTACTATCTAATGTTGTAATCCATGTATTATGTTCTCGGTAAAAATCTTGTTCTAACTTTTGAATGACTTGTGAATTTCCTCCACTATTTAAATAATCTGTTTCAAAAGATTTCATGTTTCTTTTGATATCATCCACTTTTTTATGCGCATAAAATTGTTTAAAGAATATCGTTTGTCCAACAAAAATAGTTGCCAAGATCAACATACATAACGCTGTTGTTAATATAAATAATTTTAATACAATCCCTCTTTTCATACTATATCCTCCAATTTACAAACTGCTCGAACAATGATTATAACACTCTTGGATTTAATTCGTTAGAATTTAAGTGGTGGGTAGTTCACTGTCTTTCCCATCTATTGCTTCTAATACTTCATATCCTAAATCTAATTGAAATGACTATCGAACACAAAAAGCCAAATTGCTCTTGATTAGCAAGAATTTGGCTTTTGTGGGTTTGAATTATAAAAAACTCTCACAATACACTTCGTTTTTTACAATCGTTTTATTTTTTACTTTCTTTAATTTTAATATTTGCTTGTTTATAAAATGCTAATTTGTTCTGATTATACCCATTCGTGTATTTATTAAATCTATCCTGATCTGAATGAATTTGTTCATAAGACTGATTGATCGTTTTTACTTTCTCAGTAATTGATTTAAGTTTTTCATCTTTTGCTTGTAGCATTTTGTACAGTTCTTGTTCTAATTGTAATGATTTTTTATAACTATCATGCAATTTTTTGAAAGAATCAGCACGATTTCTATACATATCTTGAACTTGTTCAACTTGTTCTTGTAATTTCTTATCTTCTAATTTCTTTATATATTTATCAACAGACTTCACTTCATTTTGTGCATTTTCTAAGGTGTTTTTCTCTTTCTCTAATACCTTTTCACGATCATGTATGTTTGTTACAGCTTGATCTAACTTTTCTTTTACTACTTGATTATTCTCTTTTCCTTCAAGTGTAATTTGAGTATATAATTCTTGTCCTTGTTTTTCTAATGTTGCTAACTTTTTTGTATCTTCAAACATTGTCTTTTCTTGTTTTGTAGCACTTTCAAATGCCACATATAATTTTTCTTCTGGTTTTTGTCCTGAACAGCCTGACAACAAGGTTACTGATAAGGCTGTTATAAGTGCTAGGTTTCTATATATCAACTGCAATTCCTCCTACTTAGATGCGATTATCCTTCCAAAAATTTAATGGGAAATGAGAGGCTTCATCATATACTTCAAATTCATAACCTTTACTACGAAGATCATCAATAATTCTTTGCAACGCCTGCACTGTCTGTGATTTTTCATGCATTAAAATGATTTCGCGATTTTCACTGACCTGAGAAATCGTTTTTTGAACAACAGCATCTGGATTTCCTGTGAACTGCCAATCTAAAGAATCTATTGTCCAATCCCACTCTTTCATACCGACATTTACCATTTTGTCTCTTAATGCCTGTGTAAGTCCGGGCATACTCCCATATGGACAACGAACAAGATTTGGATGAATTCCAGTTACTTCTTTCATGATATTTTGCGCTTGTTGCATTTCTTCAACAAATTTGCCTTGGATATACAGCTTTTTATTATCGTGTGTCATACTATGAACACCTGGATAGTGACCTTCATTTACTAAGCGTTTTACGCTTTCTTTATGAGCTGGGATATTTCCACCAATCATAAAGAAAGTTCCTTTTATATTATTACTCTTTAAAATATCTAAGATTTCTTTTTGAAATTGACTTGGTCCATCATCGAATGTTAAGTATGCTACTTTCCGAACCTGACCATTATATTTATCGGGGGCTGTTTTTTTCATTTCTCCTTTTGTTTGCTCACTTGCCAGTTGAACAGTATTTTCTTGGTTCATTACCCCTTTGGCAGGTGATGTGAAGAATTGAAACATAAAAATTCCTAGTGTGATACAAGCAACTATTGATATAATCACCGTTATTTTTAGTCCTTTTGTAAACATTCTAGTATGTCCTTTCTAGTAACCTTTAGTTATATATTTTTTACTAAATAATTGTATCTATTAAAAATAAAATTTTTGATAGATACTGAATTTTATTTTTTGTTTAGTAGTCTGATTTAACTAGACTACTATTTTTTAAAATATTCTATAACACCATTAACAATTCCAGAGGCTACATCTGCTTGGAATTGTTGTGAATTCATTCGTTCCTCATCTTCTGGGTTTGTAATATAACCTAGCTCAAGTAAAATTGATGGTTTTTGATTTTCTCGTAATACATAGTAATCGCCAGATTTTACACCTCTATTTTTTGCCTGTATATGTTTGAATAAATGTTCGTGTATCGTTTCTGCCAATGCTTGTTCTTTTAATCCCTTGTAATAGTATGTTGTTACTCCTTTTACATCATTAGTTGTGAAACCGTCATAATGAATGCTAAGAAAGAGATCAGCTGATTTATTGTGAGCAATAGCTACGCGATTTTTTAGTGGTACAAACGTATCATCTTCACGCGTTAAAATTACAGTCATTCCTTTTCCCACGAGCTTTTGTTGAATGTTTTTAGCTGTTTTGAGAGTTATATCTTTTTCTTTTGTTCCTTTTGATCCAATAGATCCAGGATCATTTCCTCCATGTCCTGGATCTATGACGATAACTTTTTTCGATAATGTATCTTCATACATTGTTCCTTTTACTCTTGGACTGAATAAAAAATAGACCGATGTAATACATATAAAAATCAGTAGAGGAAATATAATCATTTTTTTGTTCATAAAAAAATCCCCTTTGGATCAACTTGCTTTTGATAATATGTTTACAATTTAATAGATTTTTTTAAAATAAAAATAATATCGTGAGCGTTACAAAACTCTTACAAATATAAATGCAGACGGTAAATTGATAAAATTCCTCCTTCTTGAACCATCTATAATGGGCACAGACCGCAAATCAGAATTAAGCAAATTTCGACATTAAAACAAGTAATTTTAACAACGCTAAGAGCATGTAGTGCAATACAATGTCATTTGTGTTGCATTATATGGAGAAAAACTATTGAAATCGGTCACCAACACAACACAATTTACTTAAAACACGGTTAAAATGACTCAAAAACTTTTAGCATGTTTTTTTCAAAATGGTAGATCCCTATAAATTCTGTAATACCTTCTGGGTATATTTATATGGTATAAGTTTTATATAAAGATTAGATGCAGATAACATGCATTTGTTTTAAAGATTGTTATCTACAAAAGGAGACACAATATACATTCATTAAAGTGTATGTCTGTTTTTCTCATATCGATGGGATTTCCGCCCGTTTTTCTATAGAAAATTAAACAGATGAAGTGATTATCATTGATAATTTTTTGGTGTCTTTTGGTAGAGGTTGATAATGTTTGAAGTGGTTATGTGTTAGTGGGCATTATTTAAGTGGTGTTAAATAATTTGTTTTTTAATTTACAAAAATGGCGTGATACAGTTTTGCTAGTGGAGGGTGTATGTACTAAGATAAAGATACGATACAGTCGCTCCTGGTCCCAGCACATTGTGTAGGGATTTTTTCATAAAGAAAAGACATCCAAATGAGTGTCTTTTCTTTAATAATGAAATTCGATAAGTTGTTAGTTTTTTCTGGTGTGATGGGAAGAGTAAACCAAAATTCACTTCCCTGTTTCCCATCTGAGCGATCTTTCACACCACTTTCTCCGTTGTGCATTTCAATTAATGATTTTGTAATGGCGAGTCCGAGACCGAATCCTCCAGATTGTGAACTTCTGGATTGACCTGTTCTAAAAAAACGTTCAAATACGCGTAATTTCATTTCCTTCATTTGGTTCAAAGTGATACCCTATCCCCCAAACCGTATGAATCCAACGATTCTTTATCGTATGTTTCTCCAGCTTCTCACGTAAACGACTCACTAACACGGTTACCGTGTGTGTATCCCCGTCATATTCAAAATCCCAAATGAGTTCAAGAAGTTGCGAACGAGAAAATACTTGTTTTGGATGCTTTGCCATGACATAAAGTACCTCAAACTCTTTCACTGTTAACTCCACTTTATTTTCACAAACAAGTACACATCTCGTCTTTGGATAAATTTTTAAATCCGGAAATTCTATCACTTCTGATAGGAATTCTTTTTCTTGTATCGGTATCTGATTACCTCTCTTTAGTATAATTTGAACCCTTAATACTAATTCACGAGGTGAAAACGGCTTTGTTACATAATCATCCGCACCAATTGTTAAGCCTAAAATTCGATCTCTTTCCTCGCCTTTAGCAGTTAACATAATTATAGGGACATTTGATTGTTGACGAATTTCCTCGCATAATTCCCAGCCATCTTTTTTCGGCATCATCAGATCTAAAAGAATTAAATCTGGTTGATGAGTAAGAAATAAATCCCAGCCTTCCATTCCATTCATAGCTGTGTATACTTCATATCCTTCTCTTTCTAAGTATCGTTTGCATACTTCTCGAATATTTTCTTCATCTTCTATGATTAAAATTCTTTGTTTCATATATAATCCTCTCTTCTTTTTCATCAATCACAAAAGAAATGTTTCTTTTATCTGCTTTCATCTAATAAATCTATGAAACTTAGATATACAGCTGTTATCACTGATAGTATTGTTAGGTTAGAAGCCAGCACTTTGGTCTTCTATTCACTAAAAATTATTAAAAGCGATTCTATAATCCAGATGGTAGTTTTAACAATTGATTCCTCGTATGTTTAGATACGTTCTGTTTATATACCATTTCTAAAAGAATAAATACTGGAGAATGTTCAGTTTGGGGCGTACTTTCTCTATCACCTCTCCTAGCTCTGTAAAAACTGTATCACGCTGTCCACTTCGTACAGTATGACCACTTTCAGAAGGAGCTGTAGTACTATCACTTACAAACATACCAACTCCTTTTTTCAATGTGGTGTCATTGTTCCAGGAAACGCACTTGTTACCGAATATTCTACTGTTAATAGCGCCATCGCATGGATTGATGAAATTTTCTTTTTTATTTTTCTCCTCGTATACTTTTTCACATCCCATTGGATATATTAATAATATATATCCGTTATATAAAGATGAAATGCAGATTACATGCATTTCATTTAAAGATATAATTGCGAAAAGGGAAAATGATAATTGTATCCAAAACACCTATAAATGTGTATATATAAAATTCTTACCTAATTAACTATATTTACATTCAGTTTATAGAAGTTATAAAAATATGTGATGATAGGTAAAGATAACTATAATTTTTTAACACAAACAAAGTACAGCTATTTCTATAATGTATTTTGAGAAAAGTTAAATTTGTATATTTTTTACAAAAATAAGATGTAATTATTATTGAAGAGCAATCTGTAAGTCCCATTGAAATATGTGGTAAATTTACATGGGATATGAAATACATATTCGAAAAGAGATAATGCACTTAATAAAAGTGTTCTTATCTCTTTTTTACTTATATGATGTAGCATCAATTGTGAGGACATTAAACGAACATTTGTTTAAAACATTTCGACTCTGAAAGTATAGTACCTAGAATAAGTGTGAAATTTTTTAAAGCATCTAATTTGTTCAATTTCACGTTTATTGTGTAGATTTTATATAACAAAGAAGAAGTAGGGGGAAAGAAAAACAAAACTGCACAGATATTTAAAAATACATATTTTATTTTTATCAAGTAAAAGACCTCCTGTAACACACTGTTTAGTGGTACGTTACAGGAGACCTTTTATTTCTATAATATAAATATTACACAGATCTTTCAGCAGTCTTATTTTTTTCTGATGTGATGGGAAGAGTAAACCAAAATTCACTTCCCTGTTTTCCATCTGAGCGATTTCTCACACCAATTTCTCCGTTGTGCATTTCAATTAATGATTTTGTAATGGCGAGTCCGAGACCGGATCCTCCAGATTGTGAACTTCTGGATTGATCTGTTCTAAAAAAGCGTTCAAATACACGTAATTGGTCATTTGGAGTAATTCCTTCTCCTTCATCACGCAAAATGAATTGGACTTGTTGCTTCTGCTTATTTTCCTCTACAATCAACTCAATTGTTCCGGAGACAGGAGAATACCGAATCGCATTATCTAACAAATTACTGATAACTCGTGCTATTTTACATGGCATGATTAAAAGTCGAGGTAATGTATCAGGAACATGCAATTGTAAATCAATCTGTTTGTTTGCTGATAAGACAGAGTATGACTCAAGTACATCTAATAGGACTTTGTCCATATGTGTGAAACTTGGATAAAAATCTACTTGTCCAAGTTCTAACTTTGAAAGATCAAATAAGTCATTAATTAATCCACTTAATCGTTTTATTTCTTTTAAGGTCGTCGCTAAGTACTGCTTTTTCATTTCAGGATCTTCAATGAGGTCATCTTGTATTGCTTCTATCATTAATTGCATGCTAGCCATAGGCGTGCGTAAGTCGTGTGAAATATTCGTAATCAGCTCTTTACGTGCTTTTTCCCCTTCTTCTAACTTAGTAAACCCTTCTTCTAACTTTTTTGCCATCAGTTGAAAGGCTGTTGCTAATTCTTTAAACTCCTGTGGTTCTTTTCCAATTATATACATTGTTTCAAATTGTCTATCACTAAATTGTTTCGTTAATGCCATTAAATTTTTGATAGATCTCATGATAGGGCGTGTCATTAACCAGTAAATAAACGTTGAAATCATGAATGCCACAACCGCAATTATTGTTAATAATTTTGTTTGTTCCGGTTCAAGTAACATTTTCGTCTCACTATACCATATAGCCAGTACCATGATACTGGTACTTAATACATTCATCAGTAACAATTGAATACGTAATCTCATGTTTCACTTCCTCCATTTGGTTCAAAACGATATCCTATCCCCCAAACCGTGTGAATCCAACGACTCTTTATCGTATGCTTCTCCAGCTTGTCACGTAAACGACTCACTACCACGGTGACTGCGTTTGTAATCCCTTCATGTTCAGTACCCCAAATGAGTTCAAGAAGTTGTGAGCGAGAAAATACTTATTTTGGATGCTTTGCCATGACATAAAGTACCTCAAACTCTTTCACTGTTAAATCCACTTCATGTTCACAAACAAGTACACATCTCGTCTTTGGATAAATTTTTAAATCTGGAAATTCTATCACTTCTGATAGGGATTCTTTTGCTTGTATCGGTATCTGGTTGCCTCTTCTTAGTATAATTTGAGCCCTTAATACTAATTCACGAGGTGAAAACGGCTTTGATAGATAATCATCTGCATCCATTGTTAAGCCTAACATTCGATCTCTTTCCTCACCCTTGGCAGTTAACATAATAATAGGGACATTTGATTGTTGACGAATTTCCTCGCATAATTCCCATCCATCTTTTTCGGCATCATCAAATCTAAAATAATTAAATCTGGTTGATGAATAAGAAATAAATCCCAGCCTTCTACTCCATTCGTAGCTGTATATACTTCATATCCTTCTCTTTCTAAGTACCGTTTGCATACTTCTCGAATATTTTCTTCATCTTCTACGATTAAAATTCTTTTTTTCATCTGTAATCATCTCTTCCTTTTCACCCATAATACAAAAGGTTCTCTTATATGCTTTCATCTAATAAATATGTAAACATCCCCCTACTCAAGTAGGTGGCATCACACTCGGCTAAGGTCCGACTAAAGTTCGTTACAACAAACAAAACTTATAAGGCTAAAGTTGATACCGTCTAAAGACGGTGGTTTTTAACCACTCGTTTGGAAAATAAAATTTAGATATGAAGATGTAACAACTGATCGTATCACTAAATCAGAATCTCACACTTCGGCCTTTCAATAACTAAAAATTCGAAAAATACTATGTGATCCAGATGATAATTTTAACATTGGTTTATTTATATGACTAGATAAACAATCTAAATCGTCGTATTTATCTAGTCATACAAACAGAAATTTTAAATCAGATTTTTTTACGAAGATTATTCATTTATCCTGTCAGAATCGACTTTATGATGTATCTGTTGTCCAAGATCTTTATAATCATAAGATTGTATCTTGAAAAGGCCTATATAAGACGCTACTCTGCATTCTGAATCAGCTTTTCAATATATATACATCTAACCTACCGTATAAAAGCTTACAATCTGATAAGAAGTCGTTCCCATAAGGAAATGATTTGGATCATGCTTATATTGAATATTTTTTTCACATTTAAAAACAGAGACAGCCAATTTTTAGAATGTCAAGTCAAAGAACAATGGGTTCAAACAATTGAAAGCGATATATAGTTCTACAATAACAAAAAATTACAGAAAAAAACAAATCAGTGTGCCCCGATTCTATATCGAAACACACTGATAGCTTCGCCTTTTTAGAGATGTCCACTTTACAGAAACAAAACCAATATTCACCTAAATTAGGGTCCAGTAAATGTTGACAAGTCCAAAATCAGCCTACATTCTTGTGTCTAACTTTTTGGGTTCCGTTCATTACCGGTGTTTTTTTTAACTTTGCAACAAAACCGTTCCCTTTTACTTAGCTTTTTCGAAAGTCCAGCTATTGAAATTCTTATTACCATATGACACATAACCGTTATAAGGCAGACCTATATCGTTACCATCAGATTGTAGTTTCCAAGCAGACTTGTAAAAACGGTCGTCCTTGCCATATAAATGATCAATTTTAAAAGTACTTGCATTTTGTTTTTGGTCAAAATGGATATAACCATCTTGAAGTTTTAAATATTCATAGCCTGAATAAGCACTATTTTGAACTTTAATGTGTACCTCTTCACCTGTTTTGATTGGTTGTCCAGGTTTAGGCTGCCCTTTTCTTTCAATAATTAGATTAACTGGTTTAAGGTAATTCCCAGTAACCGCAAGGTATTGCCAATTATTATTTCCTTTATAACTTTGCACAGCATATCCATTAGATTTCATAGTATAAGGAGTTCCTTCTACAATAAGTGCGTCGCTGCCCTTTTCTGTCACATAATTGTCATATTCTTGATCATACGTAACAACTGTAGAAATTTTTTGTGTCGGAAGTTTCTTTTGTGCATCATTGATTTCAAATGTAACTTTTTGTGTTGGATTGAAATCATTCAAACTTACAGTTTCTTTAGACTCATATACGTTTCCTTTTTTCACTAATGTTACTTGTTGTGTTTGTTTGGACTTTTTATTTTCAAAAGAAGCGGAGATTTCATTACTTGCTCCGAATAAGCCAGGTACGACTGATGCATAAACCTTTTTCGTAAATGGATTATAAGCACTATGTGACAATTCTGGTTGCTGAATTTTTGTGAAAACACCAACTTTTGCGCTTTTCGAAACATAAGATTCTTTAGCATTTTCTAGATTATCTTTCGCAATGATAGTTTGATCTCCCTTGGTATTATCTATAAATTCATTTATCTTTGCAGAGTCCACTTTAACATGCTTAAGAACCTCGTTAAACGTTAAATTTGTCTCACTTCCAACACCTTCTGGTGCATACATTCTAAACTTCGGTTTATTCCCGATATCAGTCTCTAGTAATGCAGTAGCAGCATTTACACGAGATTCAATTTTCCCTGAATCTCCTAAATTCATAAATTCTCCATCTTTCTCAATATATAAGTCCATTGTACTTGTAGGTAGTACTTCAACAGAAAGAGGTGCACCTTGTTCAATAGCTTTTAATTGCTCTAACGATAAATAAATCTTTACATCTGGGTTATTCTCTACACTGTCTACCAATACTTCTGTTGTATTTCTTCCACCTTTTTCTGTACTTAACTGATTTGCTTTATAACGTTCTTGTGTTCCCTTTGATGTATGGATAATATCTTCTCCTAAACGAATGTTAAAATGAGGTGAAACATTTTCAGCAGACGCCGTCCCTGTATTTTTATATTCTAACTGTATGCTCACCTGCGCTGCTTTTGCTGAATCAACAGTTTTTGCGGTAGACCAATCAAGATTAGAAGAATATCTTTCTGTATCTGTTGCTGTTCTCGAGTATCCATAGCTTACATTTACTGAGGCCTTTCCAGAAGGAACAGGACCAGCTGCTGAACCTTCAGCACCACCTTCTACACCTGCTCCTATACCAAATGAATGTTGTGTCGATACACTTTTTTCCCAACCTTGATTAATGGACCCACCGTTTGAATCCGTAATAGACGCAACAGGAGTAATCTTAATACGTTTTACGCCAATTTGTAAATTCGGCATATTTGCAACCATTGGATTAAACTCAGTATCAGAGTTATTGCCATAGTACTGAACTTCATATGCATCTGAAAAAGGATCTCCATCCGAATTCCCCTTCATAGGATCTGTGATAAATTTTAATTTATTTTTGTCTGTCTCTGGATTCCATGCCCGAGCCTCATTTTTCCCAGTTTGTCCATTGAATTCAATTTTATAGCCTTTTATCTCTAAGTCGTTAGAAATACCATCGTTATCCCAATCGTTATTTTGTAAGTCAATTTTTTCAGTAGACATCTTTCCCTTTTTTCCGTCAGTTCCATAAATAAGATCTTTTCCTTCTTTTGCATTTGCATCCTCTTTGAACATTTCAACTGTGCTTCCTGCAGTCGGCTGCTTTACGTCTGCTAAAGCAGGGGATGCTATAGTCAGTGCCATCGTTACACTACCTAATACACTAAGTGCTGGTTTCAATTTCTTCATTGTTATTTTTCCTCCTTGATTTTCAGGTGAGTTCGAACACCTACTAGTAAGATTAACTTCATCATATCTAACATATCTCTCATTTCTCTCTCATAAATGTTATAAAACTCTCTCATAAATGTTACAAAACTCTTACAGAGGCTTTAATGGGTACACAATTTGTTTTTTATTCTATTTAAATATCTGACGGACTAGAGCACGAATCGTCTTACTACCCCTTTATGGAACATTAATCAAAGATTCAAAATAGGAGAGTAGAATATGAGAAAAATAGGTTACGTACGAGTAAGTTCTGTTGATCAGAACCCAAAGAGACAATTACAACAAATGAAGGAAATTATCAAGGACGAGTTACAAAATATCATGAAAAGCATGCTGGAATGAATTATGCACTTAAGCTGTATGAAGAAGGAAATATGACAGTGAAACAAATTTGTGAAATTACGAGTGTATCTAGATCTTCTTTATATAGGAAGATACACGATTTAAAATAAGTGGTTTGATTATATCCTGATATACATTTCCTTATTATGGGAAAATCACTGTGGACTAGAGCAGCAACCCTGTCAATAGGTCTTGAAGGATTAAACCTTTGACGGCGTTTTAATAGTTTTATTATTCCTCTTTTATAACCATTCTTCAAATTCTTCAAAAATAAACTCTCCATTGACCTCGATAGTAGTATCTGGCTTACTTCCATCATAATAAGATATATCCCTAGTTATCCCTGTCCAATTAATATGAAAAATCCCATTTCCGTTGTATTTCATTTTCAGTACATTATTATTAACCTCTTGGTGTTCAAAGTAATATATTCTTACTGCTAAATCGTTACTGTCTTCATCATATCCTTTAGAAATAATAAATTCTTGTTCTCCAAAATTTTCGAGTTTTAAGTTATCCATATAAACAGTTACCTCTCCACTAGGATTCATTTTACAATCTACTGTATCAGGTAATGATTGAATTGGTTCTTGCTCTGTTTCTACTTCAAGCCATAGCATTATTTCATTTTCTTGCTTCTTCACCGCATATATTTTAGCTTCAGAAATTTCGTATTTCTCAATTCCATTAAAACGGTTGATAGTAAAGCTCCCCATTAAACCATCTCCTACTCATATGCTATTAAAATCGGATTAATAAGTATCTGCTTCATATAATATTAACTTATTACTAAGTCCACTGTTATCTATCTAAAAGTAGAAAAGTATACATTTCTACTTTTGCGGTTCTGTTGCAAATTTTTCGAAACTCAAGTACACTTTGCAACAGAACCATAAAATCACTTTCGATATATTTATCTTATTATATATATCTTTCAATTTACTTTTATAAATGTTGCAAAAACCTTTCAAAGGTCTGACGTATTTGCTGATAAAACTAACAAAAAAGGAAACCCGCATGTTCATTAGATTTCTAGTTAATCTTTTTAATTAAATATATAAATTATATATTTATGTAATATTTCATAAAACATTGGTTGTTTATTCTATTATAATATTCAAGGGTAGTAGACGAAATGCAACATAATAATTTATCAGACGGAGAGAGAATAATCATATGTATCCAAAATTCATTGACAAAATGGCGTTTTCGAAGGCGCATAAAGAGTTATTAATTAAACTGTATAATAAAGAAATTTCAAGAAGCGAGTATAATCAATTGGTAGATGCCTTTTATCGGCCACAACAAAAGTAAATATGAAGTAAGTGTTTATGGTTTTGTGTCTTTTATAGCAACGAAGTTCATTTTTATCATTTTTGGGGCAAGCTGTTCTGTTAGGTTGATGGGCATGTGGCGGTACCACACATCCATCAACTTAAGAATATTTACTACCCATTATTGTTAAAAACGTTATTCTTTCTAGATTAATAAGAAAGGATAACACACAAAAAAAGACACCCTCACAGGTGTCTTTTCTCATTATAGAAACATCTTAAAATAGATATCTGGTGTCATAATCTAGACAAAGTTCATAGACTTTGTTAGGGGAGTCCTCTTTTGAAAGCTTTACTTTCTTATTTTCTTGTTTTGCTTCAACTTTTGACTTATTATCAGTCGATGCTTTACCCCACCACATCCCGCTAATAGCATGATAGGGATTGCTACCGATAGTACTTTGTTTCGTTTCATAGTTTACTAGTCCCCTTTTGGCATGATACATTTATTTTTGCTTTACTAACCTAATATTATCTTTTGCCTTACCGTCATTTAATTGAAGCTTACCGTTTTCTTGAAAAACATATATAGATTTTGCAATAACGGTAAATGAACAGACTTCGTTTATAACACCATCAAATCCTTTAAGTGGTATTACGTTGACTTATAAGGGGCACACATCCTAAAACGAAATGCTTACTATGATTATTTAATAAATACTTTCATAATTTGATCTGCGGAGGCTGTATCTAAACGCCATTGATTTTTTCCGTGTTTCAGCATAGTAATTTTAACTGTTTCTTCCGTATCACCAGGTCTTGCTTCTGGTATTAACTGTACTGCATAATCGAATAATTTCTTCGTCAACTCCTCTTTGGTGATATTTGGATTTTGATTTGCGATTGTCATCGCTTCACTTTGAAATCTAGATTTCAACTCGTTCAACATAATTGGTTTCGCTTTTAGTTCAACTTGAGCTCTATCTCCATCTAGGGATACTACCTTCGTTTCAAATTTCACATTTTTTTGGAATGCTGTTTTTAAAGTTTTATAGTAATTTAACATCCCTTGCTCATCGATTTGATTGTTAAACATTCTTTCATTTGTTCTTTTAAAAGAAGATTCTACTTCTTTCACAAACGCAGTACCATCTTCGCCTGATAAATCATTAATTTTGTTAGAATCTTTATCATAGAAGGCTGCATTTAAATATGCGGTCAAAGCCTCAGCAGGTCTTTGTAGCTCTTTTGCTTTTTCCGCCAATTCTTTTCCTTGGATTTTAAATGAAATTTTCTCTTCTTTTTCTTTTTTCGGATCCATAATGTACTTTTTATAAACCAATTCATAAGAAGACGAATCTTTCACATTATAATAAATGGTTCCAGATACTTTTTTCCCGTTATCGACATCTCCTCCTTTTAACTCATTTGGATCTGACGTATAATAAAGGTTCGTTTTTTCATCTTTTTGGTATAGTGAAAAATCTTGTGGCAACATTTTAATTACCTTATCACCTTTATTTTTCAAACTCACCTTCACCTTTAAAACTCTGTCATTTGTTTGCTTCGCAAATTGTCCTGGTAAGACAAATTCCGCACTTTCTAATTTCAGCTCAATATTTTGTGTTTTTCCTGTATCCCCAACTCCATATACCTTATTCTCTTTTACTTCCGTTGAGCTTTTGGATGAATCGCAACCACTTACAAAACCTACTGTAAGAATAGCTGCAAAACAAACACTCATAAACTGCTTAATCTTCATACTGCATTTCCACCTTTCCCCTTAACAACTTTAAGAATTTTTTCTCAACATTCCCATTTTATAACAAAGTCGAAAGATTTGTACATATCCTAGCATTCACTTTTCGTTAAAGATTAATATCAGGATATTATGTTTGTCCTCGCTGATTATCAGCCTTCTGAACCGAACTTTTACGAACAGTTGGTTCCTCTTGTATCTCTTTGAAGACTGCTGTGAAATTCTTAATTTGAAATAAACAAAGGAGTGCTTATTTCTATAAAATAAGCACTCCTTTTATTTGTAAACGTCAAGTAACTTTAATAGATGTTTTTCCATAAAAAAACCTCCACATGTAGTATGTAAGGAGATTATCTCATGGGTTATTTTCAAATGGCAGGTGGGGAATAGTCGAGTAGGCCCAGGGGATTTCCCCCTGAGCCTCTCAAAGAACCGAACGTGAAAGTCTCCCTTCATTCGGCTCTTGTTATCCAATTGTCGGACGTATCCCCATTTGCCAGTGATAAAACAGGTTTGGTTGTGCTTTTGCCATACGTACTAAATATCTAAAGGCTTTAGCTTTGCTTCTTTTCACCGTTTTATACTTAAACCTGATAAATCTGACTAATGTGAGATTCACAAAGTCTAGTATCTTTCTTGCCTCACTTACACAGAATATCGGTTCAACAAGTGGCTCAAAATTCATACGAACTACTATTTGGGCAATTCTATCACTAATAGTTGGAATACCTAGCAATCTCTTTTTCCCGTTCTTCTTCGGTATTTCTACTCCTTTTACTGGATTAGGAAAATAGCTACCCGAAGACATTCTATTCCAAAGCTTGTACAAATTATTCTTCAAATCCTTATCAAACTCTGTGAAGTCAACTCCATCAATACCTCCAGCACCTCGATTCGCTTTTACACGTTTGTATGCTTCCAGTACTTGATATTGTGAAATCTCAAACGATTTTCCTTCTTTCATTAAATCCCCCCATTTCTGGTTGTTCAATTTCTGAAGTATAGATAACAGAGTCCCTTCGCTCCATTGCCATTACAGCCATTTCATCACTACTACGGATTCTTCCGCATCTGTATTCTGCATCACTACTTTCATCCTTGTCAGTTCATCGCTTGGATTTTTCGCTTATCATCAGAATACAAACTTCTCCTGTTCCTTGTAAAAACCTGTGCCATACTCCTGCAACCTTTACGCCGACAGCCATCTGAACAGTAATCAGGTTTCTTTCAGACTCTTCCTAGAGGTGTCAAAGGCCCCTAGTTTTGACTGTATAGAAGTAGTAACGACGCTTCATCGGATTGTTCACTCTCGTTCAGCTTTATGGCACACACCTGACTAATCTCTGTTAGCCTTTTCCATTTGCGCTCAGTACCACAACTTTTGATTGCAGCACCCAAAGGTGGTTTGAAACCTGTACCTGAATACTGATTTTGATGGGCCCTCCCCATGCCCATCAACCTAAGCTTATATAAGTTTAATTTCAGGTGAGATTTTTTCTTTTTTCTAAAGATCCAGTGTAAGTTCTTTAAAGATTTGCATACCAAATAAACCTATCGGGTTTCATTTTTTTTGATTACGCTACATGATTGTGAGACATAGAAAAGTTGTATACGACGCTTAAGATATCAAAGACTGTTTTCTTCTCATACCTATGGGATTTTCGGCCGTTTTTCTGTAAGAGATTAAACAGACGAAACAATATCTTTATTAATTCTTGAGTGTCTTCTTGTAAAGATTGATAAATAAGTGAAAAATAATCTTTTATGATATAAATCGCTTTATATTCACTTAATTCTCGTTTCTTCTTGATGAGGAGTAATTGGCGCATTTGAAACATGGTGGAAGAACAAAGAAGGATACTTATTAATTGTCCGTATAAGTGGCACTCTAGTCGTTCTAATTTTACAGAATTACAGTGATGAATACGAAAAAATGATTTCCATGTTTTAAATATCAGTTCAATTTGCCACCGTAAGGAATAAAAATCGTATACTTGTTCCTTGGGTAGGTGTTCCGGAGAGATATTCGTAATATAAAAGTTAATTGCACTAAGCCGCTTACTGCGTTCTTTATAGGTAATTTGCTTCTTATGTTCTTTAAGTGCTAAATCCTTTTGTCTACGTTTCATTTGCGTTTCAGTTAATTTATACAGAATTAGTCTTGCAGGAAGCTTTTGATACATTCCAATATAAATCTCGGGAATTTCATATGTTTCACCTGACTGTAATTGGTCAATGAATTGCTCCATATCTAATTGGATATACTCAGAGTGCTTTTTTATAGTTCCATTTTGAAAGTATTCAGGATCTTTATTTTTCTGATATATACGAGTATTGAGCTTAAGCCGTGAGATGAAATAGGCACCGTGCTCGTCTATAGTATGTAAATCGTTTAAGTCAAAGTACCCTAAGTCACGTATACATACATCCTGCGGTTGGAGCGATTTTAGACAAGTAGAACCATATGTTTTATCATTGTGCTTTCCAGCACCCACATGAACATATAGAAACTGGCCACTTAACAAATCGTACTCTAATTGAATTTTCACACCGGCACTTTGACCACTACCACCTGAACCTTGATATGTAGAAGTGAATTTATCCGGAATCTGAAAATGTGTAGAATCCAATACACGAATACGTCGAAAATAGTTTGTATACAAAGTTGGAATCTTGCTAGAAGAACAAAATTGCTGATGGAGTAAAGAAGCTAATATTTGTTGCAGAAACTGTACAGCTCGAGAGTTAAAACGTTGGTTGAGTCCTTCTGGACTCATAGAAATACCTGTGTTAGCTTCTAATCGACTACTTAGTTGTGTCAATGAAGTGTTTGCTATGTTTTCGCTTAACCAAACACAAAGAGCTACTAAATCTTGTGCACGATATTTACTTTTTCGTTGAACAAATCCTATCTCTCTAGCAAATTTCTCCAAAGCATGTGGTGACATATATCGCTGCAACTCTTTAGAAAACAATTCTAGTTCATCAGAAATCGATAAATTCATAGCCAAAACGCCATCCTTTCTGTATATTTCTACAAAAAGAATAGCGCTTTTTTCGTAAGTTTAAAAGTTATGTTAGCGTCTTTTTTACAAACAAAATAAAAATTAACAGACTAACAAACCCAGAGACAGCACAAACAATGAATAGCATTTGATATCCCATGAGTTGTGAAACAAATCCTAGAAGAATGGACCCTAAACCAATCCCTAAATCAAAAGCAGTAAAAAATGTAGCGTTCGCTATTCCTCTTTTCTCTGGTGAAGTTAATCGTATCATGGCTACTTGAAGAGCAGGTTGTGCTGATCCGAATCCAATCCCATACAAAATAGCTGTAATAACTAGTCCAACAATCCCATTTGTCATTGCTAGAACTAATAGTGCGGCTATCAGTGTAAACAGCGCAGGAATAATAATGATTCCTTCTCCATATTTATCGGATACCTTCCCTGCAAATGGTCTAACTACTGTAAGTGTGACAGCATAAACTAAGAAAAAAGTACCAGCATTAACTTGAATTTTTGCCGCAAACAGTGGTAAAAATGTTGTAATGCCACCAAAAGTAAGAGATAGGAAAAATGTAACAATAGCGATTGGTAAGAGTGTTTTTTCAAAAAATGATATTGGTTTTTTTGATGCATGTTGAATTGCTGGTATTTTTGTACCAAGTGCAAGTATGAATGCAACAAGTGCTAATCCTGTACATAGAAGAAATAGATAATGGAATGAAAATGATTTTATTACCCAAAGACCTAATACTGGTCCTAAAGCCATACCTAAAGTCACGGCAAGTCCATACCATCCCATTCCTTCTCCACGACGAGATTGTGGAATAACATCAGTCACAGCCGTTCCTATCGAAGTTGTAGCAACTGCCCAGCTGATTCCATGGAGAATACGTAAGACCACTAAAAATATAACCCCTGTTACCCAATCATAAAAATACATTGTAATTGCGAAAAATAGTAGTCCGCTTATTATAAATACCATTCGACCATATCGATCCATTAATCCTCCAACAATAGGACGAAAAATGACTGCCGATATTGTAAACACCCCAATAATAAATCCAACTTGAGATTCACTTCCACCTAATTGTTTAATAAACATAGGTAGTGTTGGCATGAGTAAATAAAAACCACTAAATAGTAATAATGCTGTAATGGTCAGCATTATATAGTTTTTTGTCCATAAACGTTCCATTGTAATGTAATCCTGCTTTCTTTCGTTTAATAAGTTGAGAATGGAAAGCTCGCATCAATTGGATCCTTACTACCCAATTGATGCGAGCTAAGCGAATAAAAAAGCAGTACCACCGCTATAAAAGTGTTGGTACTGCCATATAGAGTGACAAGTGTTTTGTTAATTAAAACGTACTTGCTACTTTAATCGCTTTTTCAAGCCCTGCAGCAATAATTTCTTCTGCTTTATCTGGGAATTGGTTGTGACCTTCAATTACTATTTTTTCTATATCTTTTGCACCGAAGAAGCTCATCATACTTGCTACATATTTAACAGCCATTTCCATTGGGGCTTTTGGTCCTTCAGAATATACACCGCCACTTGCGTTTAATAATGCAATTTTCTTATTTCCAATAAGACCTACTGGACCTTCTGACGTATATTTAAATGTTTTTCCCGCGCGGTTTAAGTAATCAATATATGTGTGTAATACAGCTGGGATTGTTAAATTCCATAATGGGAAACCAAAAACAACTTTATCAGCTGCAAGGAATTGATCTAAATATTTATCAGCAACAGCTACTGCTTTTGCTTCTTCTGCTGTTAAATCCAATCCTCTACTAGACTTAAATGTGCCGTTAATCATATCTACTCCTACATATGGCAATTCCTCGTTGTATAAATCAAGCTCTACTACTGTCTCATTTGGATGAGATTCTTTATAACTTGCTAAAAAAGCATAATATAATCTCACGCTAACTGATTGATCTGCTGGACGATTGTTTGCTTTTACAAATAAAACTGTTGTCATTCGCTTTTCCTCCTGTTACTCACTCTTTGATGTTGTTATATATTTATTTAATAAAAAGGGTATTATATTGTTCTTTATAATATCTTTTTAAAACTATACTCCATGTCTCCACCTAGAGCTTCAGCTGTATCACCAGTTTCTCTGAAGTCATGTGTATGAATTTTCTCAAACTGACCAAAATTTAGTTGCTTATAAAATTCATAACAAGGGAATCCATCATGTGCACCTTCAATATCGACGGTACCATCTTTTTGGACATGTACAGTTAATAGGTAGTCAACAGGAGGTGCATATACATTTAATGGGTTGCTAGCACTTGCAGTCATTTTAAATTTGACGTCATTTGACTTCCATACAACATCAGTGCACAAAATATTTTCCGTACTAGCTTTTCCTGTTCTCTTATTAACGGAACCATCAGGAGTTGTGATTCTTTCTGTTGTTATGCCGGTATTCGCATATGTGAAAATTTCTTTTTTATAAAAATCTACAACTATTTCTTGTTCAATTCTAGAACGCATAGTATTTACAGCATATGGTGTAAATTCACGTGAGTCACCTTCGAATTGAATCACGTTTCCTGTTTGAGTATCCTTCTTAGGTTCAGTCCAAGACATTGGAATAAATACACTTGCTCTAACTTTAACGATATTAGTCATGAGACACACCTCTGCAATTCTTAATTTTATTTTGGGTAATAATAATATTGACCCATTGAGCAAAACAGATCGCAATTTCTTTCGTATAAATAATTTTGCTGCTTGTAAACTTCTATTCAATATTTATATCTAGATTGTCGTTTTAAAACTGTATTCCATTTCCCCAGCTAGTGCTGCTGGAGTGTCACCAGTTTTTCTGAAATCATGTGTATATATTAATTCAAATGGACCAAAATCTGTTTGTTTATAAAATTCATAGCAGGGGAACCCATCATGTGCACCTTCAATTTGTGCAACCCCACTTTTGTTAACGTGTATAGTTAATACATAGTCAGCTGCAGGTGCTGCTGTATTTAAAGGATTGCTGGCACTTGCACTCATTTTAAAAGAAACTTCATCAGTACCCCACACAACATTAGTGCATACAATATTTTCTGTGCTTGTTCTCCCTTTTTTATACTCGATAGAACCATCTGGATTTGTAATTTTCACAGTTACGATACAAGCATTTGCATGTGAAAAAATTTCTTTTTTATAAAAATCAATAATCACTTCTTGCTCTAATCTTGACCGCATTGTGTTTACAGCATAAGGTGTAAATTCACGTGCATCACCAGTATATTCAAAAAGTTTTCCTGTTGTAGGATCTTTAATAGGTTCTAACCAAGCATACGGGGCAAACACACTTCCTCTAATTTTCACGATGTTAGCCATGAGAAACCTCCATAATTTATTAATTTTTGTTTCGTTGAATCCCTTATTTCTCTTATAACTAATTATAGTCAATTTGATTGACTATATGCCATATAGTACAATAGAAATCAGATGTAGTCAACCGTATTGACTTTATTTAAGGAGGTTTTATGTATGAGTCATCCAGTATTTAGTGAATTGGACCTTACGTCACTTTTGTCATTATCCTTTAGCGCATCAATCAATGAACTACATGACAAATTGAGTGAATTGGGATTTGGAGATATTAGACCTGTACACGGTTTTATGTTTAAATGCATCACTCCTAATGGAGCGACAGGTATAGAACTAGCCGAATATTTAGGAATTACAAAGCAAGCTGTGAGTAAAATGGTGGATTATCTTGAGAAAAGTGGTTATGTAATGCGCAAAGCTCATCCAACTGATAAGAGAGGGAAAATTATTGTTTTGACCGAAAAAGGTTGGCTAGTAGTGCAAGCAAAAGAGAAGATACTAACTGAAATGGAACAACGTTGGATTGAAAACATAGGCGATGAAAGAATGCAAATGCTCAAGGAAGATTTAACAAAGTTAGTTTATGAAGCAAATGAGGGTAAATCATCATCGAGGTTAAGACCTGTCTGGTAAATAATGAGTTTATAAAAGGGGACTAACCGTGCACCCATCAAGTTAAGATATCATAATACCCCCAGAACGAAAAATCTTTGCATGTTGATCGTTTTTATCGTTTTGGGGTAACTCGTCCTTGTTAGCTTGATGGATATGGGGGCCTTCCCTCATCTCTTACAAAGCATGAATTTCTCGCATTTTTTTCACTCCTTTTCGTGCAAGAAATCCTTCAGGACACACTTTGACGCTTACATTAATAAAAGATAAATAACAAAATCAAAAGCCCCAATTATCTAAATGTATATTAGATAATTGAGGCTTTTACATATCAATCTAATCCTTAAAATTTCTTTTTCTCAAACTTTTAATGTAATAACAAAGATTCCCTATAAATACAAAAAACCATATAATACACACAATCCATTTTAAAATAGAGCCTAACTTAAATCCATCCCCTAAAAAAACGACAATTATCATTGCGATACTTATTACCATCATAAATAGATAATAACTCATTTTATCGTGAGTTAATCATTTTCTTCAAAAACATCAAGAAAAGTATACATTCAAAACACTGTGAATAAAGAGGATATAATGTTTGTAACAAAAAAAGAAAAAGTTAGATCCATACTAACTTTTTTACATAATTCTCGTTATCGGTAGTAAAAAGAATCTTTGAATAAAGATCCTTTTTATTTCATAACTATTATCTAATTTTATTCATTAAAAAAAGAATTTATTGGAATGAATCTTTAAGCTCAGGTGAATTAGAATAGAATTTCGCTTTTGATGGTTGAACACTACAAATAAATAGTGTAATAGATACCAAAAACATTATAAATGCTCCTGAAACTACAACAAATCGTATAGATATAAGCTCGGAAGAAATACCAAAGATTGCAGTAACGGTAATAATTAAAAAAGCCTCAATAAACCCGTAAATACTTATAACCCTCCCCATCACATCAACAGGTATATTGTTTTGATAAAATGTGTAAAAACCAGTATTAGAAAAGGCAGTAGCAAATGACAAAACAAAAACTCCTATAGATGCTATAAAAAAGGTATTAGAGGATGTAAAAACCATATAACCTACTGCAGTTATTAAGGAACCCATACCAATAAGCCATGAGGTAGGTATTTTTTCAATAATTATTGCATTGGATAAAGAACCTGCTAATACTCCTGCTCCAGCAATACTGACTAAGACTCCATATTCACCTTCAGATAAGGAAAGTATCCTAGTTGCAAAAGCAGCTTCCAACGAATCTGTAGCTGTCATCATGACTATCATCGCACTAAACAAAAGATAAATCATCATGATATATAAATACTTACGGCTAAATCTAATAACAAGCTTCCAATCATCTATTAATAACTTAAGAGATAATTTTGTTGTATCTGATGTTTTTTCTAATTGTGCAGAGGATTCAACATTAGGCATTCCTACTGTAATGAATGCAGATAAAAATAAAGCTACAGCATTGATATAAATAGCCATATTAGGTGTACCAATTGTAAACATCATTCCTGCTATTGCTGGTCCAGTCAAAAAAGCTCCGGAATCAAGTAGGCTACGTAAAGAATTGAAACGTTTTCTTTGTCCTATTGGTATTAACTTCGTGATATAAGTTACCGATGTTGAGTGGTACATAGAGCTCGCTATTGTAATAAGAAAGACCATAGCATATATAAGCCCTAAAGAAGAGAAGAAAGGTAATAATGCAATTAGCACAGTCTGAAAAACATCTAGTGCTATCATGAGATATTTTTTATTTAAACGATCTACAAGGCTTCCTGACCAAATATTAGTAAACAACGTTGATAAAGCCCTAATAATATATAAACCAGAGACAGCAATGGCCGACTCTGTTATGTTAAGAACGATAAGGTTTAGAGCGATAAAGTAAACCCAACTTCCAACACTTGAAACACCAATGCTAAACAATAAGATAGATGGATACCGCCAATTTCCCAATGTTTTTTTTAAACTCAATTGAATTCCTCCTAAAATATAATCAGATAGAATGCAACACTTAAAACAAAATAAAAAAATCCCACCCCCAAGACTTAAGTGTCTTGGGGACGAGATTTTAGATCGCGGTACCACCCCAGTTTATTAATATGTCGCCATATTAACCTTATCAGGTACAACAAAAATGCTTATACCCTAGCTCTATAACGGGAGCGCCCGTCACACTATCCCCCTATAGTCGGTTCCAATGTGCTGCTCTGAGCCTTGCTTCAATAAAGAAATTCTAACCCCTTTTCAGCTACCAGGGTTCTCTGTATAGAATTCACTTTATTTACTCTTCTCTTCATTGCATTTAATTTCATATATACTAACATTATTGGATATATATTGTAAATGTTTTTTACATCTCATATACAAACTTAGTTAACATAATCCTACTTATCAGCAGTCTCTATATCTAGAAACTTAAAAGAGTCCCTTCAGATCTTCGAAGGGACCTTTCTTTTATATAATCTCCGTTATCGAAAGTTATCATATTCATGTTTTAAAAGAGAATATATCTTAGAATCGCAATACATACCATTGATCATTACACTTTGTCTCAATGTTCCTTCATATGTCATTTTTAGCTTTTGCATAACTCGTTCAGACGCTGTATTCCTTATGTCACATCTTCCTTCAATACGATTTAAATCTAATTCTTGAAAGCCAAACTTTATTAGTTCTTCTAAAGCTTCGACGATAACTCCTTTTCCCCAATACAGTGGGTTAATAACAGCTCCTAAAGAAGCGCTACTGTGTGATAATTTCCAGATCCCACAGGTTCCAATAGCTTTCTGATCACTCTTAAAGATAATAGACCATATGAAGGACTTACCTTTCTTAGCTGTGTCCATCGTGTTTTCTAAAAAAATACGAGTTTCATCTTTATTTTTGTGTACTTCTCGAGGTACATATGTAGTTGTTTGAGGATCCGAATAGACTTCAAATAAATCATCTAAATCATCAAAATCTAGTTTTTTTAATAAAAGACGCTTTGTTTCTAATTTGGGAATTTCATATGTATTTTCCATACTCTCACCTCAGTTAATCGTTATTTTTATATTATATATCTTATTTATGTGAAGTTTACATAACCTATCATTATTGGTAGTATCCGAAAAAGCTCACTTAGTATCTTTTTTCAGATAAGAAATGAGCTTTTTCGTTTTTTTGGGTGACTCGATTTCTTAGCTTGATAGACATGTGGTGCTATCCTATAACGGTCTCAGTTGAGCGGGTTTTGTTTTAAATACGACTGTTTCGAATTCTTTTCTATATATCTTAGTTGGTAACTTAAGACGTGATAAATAATATCCTTGCTTATCTTGAATAGACTTAAAGTTCTTGTAAACGAAAATATCCTAAGTCACGAATATATAGTTCATTCTTTTGTGCCATGCCTGTTCGAGCCGCACCATACGCCTGATCACTTCGTTTTCCTGGTTCAATTTTCACATCAGAAAATTCTCCACTCAACAAGTCATACTCTAGTTGAATTTTTACACCAGCTTTATGACTACATCCTCCGGCACCAGGATAAGTAGCTGCGAATCGATCTGGAACTTGAAAGGTTGTAGAATCAAGAATGCGAATACGCTCAAAGTAAGCAGAAAGAGAATGAGAAATCCTAGATAACCCTCCAATTTTAGCTTGTAGAAGTGTAGTAAATACATTTCGAAAGAAGGCTACAGAAGCCGCGTTAAATCGTCGATTAAGTCCCTCAGGACTTAATAAAATTGCTGTTGAAGTTTCTAATTGACTACAAAGTTGAGTAAGAGAGGTAGTAGCGATTTGTTGATTTAACCATACACACAAAGATAAAAAATGGTGCCCATGGCACTTACGTTTTCGTTTCATTCCGCCTGCTTCTATAGCTAATTGATTAAGTGTAGCGGGAGACATATAGCGATATAACTCTTCGGCAAATAAAGACAACTCTTGTTTTTGATGCATATTCATAAAAAGCACGTCACCCCTTCTCATTAACATAAGAGAATAGTAACGTGCTTTTAACTTCAAGAATAGTCTAAATCCTTAAGTTGATGGATGTGTGGCAGCATCCCTTAAATAAATTCGAAGAACTCTATTCTAAAAAATACATCTATATTTTACTGGTGATGATAAGTTAATTAAAGTTGATGGATAGCCAAACTCCATTGAAGCATCTATAAATTCTTCTAAATGTTGCACCGATTCAGTGACTATTTTCACCAAATAACTATATTGTCCGGCTAATCTGTGGCACTCAAAGACCATAGGATTTTCTTTGCAAAAAATTCTGAATTGTTGACATTTTTTTGATTCAAACAAAACAAAAGCCGTTACATTCTTATTTAATTTCTCTGGGTTTATAACTGCCCTATAGGCTGTAATAATATTTTTATCCTCTAATTTTTTTACTCTTTCTTTTACAGCTGGTGTTGATAAGTTCACCATTTTTCCTAGTTCAGTCATAGATATACGTCCATCTTCTTGAAGAATATGTAAAATCTTTCGGTCAATATGGTCTATTCTAAACATCCCCTTTTTATTTAAAGCAAAACGCTTATAATGAATAAATTTTTTAAGTCTTTTGGATGAAATAGCTAATAATTTGTATTTAAACAAAATTATATTATATTTATAATTTTATGTATATAATGAAAAAAATGTTATTGGAGGAATAAAAATGGGACTTGAGATGAGGAAATGTTGTGAGAAATGTAATAATAAGATTGAAGAGCAATCTTTGGCTTTTATTTGCACACATGAATGTACATTTTGTGAGGAGTGTACAAAATTAATGAATTATGTATGTCCTAATTGTCAAGGAGAACTTGTTAAAAGACCTAGACCCCTATCTAGTAGTGTCTGCTCTCTTAACATATAACAATATTACTTATTAGGTTCGTAACGAAATAGGTTCAAAAGATAAAAGGGGGCGATATTATGATTATTAGAATGAAGAAAGATATGGAGAACATATATATAAATTATAGCATAAAGGAGTTTTTATATTGAACCAAGCTTTGCTTATTATTGATGTCCAACAAGAATTAGTTGATGGTAATAACGAAACTAAAAATGTGCTTAATAAAGAAGCATTGTTAGATAATGTTAATTTGGTTATTAATAAAGCACTAGAATCACATGCTTTGATTATCTTTGTGAGGGATAAAGATGTTGCTGATGGCAAATGTCCAGGTTTTCAAATACACCAGACAGTAAAAGTGCCAACCAATGCAAAAATATTTGATAAAGTAGCTACAAATGCGTTTTATGGTACACTATTAATGGATTTTTTAAAGGAAAACGAGATCGAACATCTTGTTATCATGGGATGTAAAACAGAACACTGTATTGACACAGCGGTTAGAACTGCAACGGTGAATCATTTTGATGTTACTTTAGTTGGGGATGGTCATTCAACGACAGATTCTTCAATCCTATCTGCTGAAAAGATAATAAGTCATCATAATGAAATACTTCATGGTCATTACAATGTTGACAATTTTTCTGTTGTTCGGACCAGCCAAGAGGATTTGTTTCAACCAATTCATAACAATTACCGATAAATCACTATTTACCCTGTTAAATTGAGAACCTTAAAAAAATTATTGATCTATAGCAATCAGGCGTGATTGTGGAATAACCCAAACCATATTTAAACGAATGTGTGTTATTATATTTTTAATATGGAATTATATCACACCAGAAACTAAAAAAGTTTATTTTAACCCCGTTCTAAAATTGGAACGGGGTTATGCGTATTTAAGAAATTAAAATAAAATACATTTGTTTTAATTTTACATTTAATGGTTTATTCCTTAGATAGAAATTTCGTTTTGGGGAACAACCAATTTCTTAAGTTGATGGGAATGTGGTGCTATCCCATCGTCATCAAGCTTAGGAAAGCAAATACCCCCCAAACGAGAAAATTGACATCTCTAGTTGAAAATGTACACTTTTTTTGTTTTGAGGCATTATAAAATTCTAAAAAAGATCATTTCAATATACTATGAAATGATCTTTTATTCACCTTAACTATTTGCTAAATATTTCTCTAAATTTTAGTTTACGAGGATCTACGTTATTTTCTATCTGTAATTTTGAGTCGAATCCTTTTGCAATCCTTTTCCAATCTATCATTTTGAAATTCTGATTTACTATTTTCCCATGATCCATATTCTCTCCATCCTGTGCTAGGAAAATGCCATTTGGATATTTTTCTCCTAATCCAAAACTCATTACATCAATACCGTCTGTATCACTCGTTCCATCAGCATTTTTACCATCAACAATAGTAAAATTACCAATATACTCATTGTTGCCTTTACGGTCATACACTGCATAACTATTATTCCCCTGACTAGAAGCAATTAAATACCCTGTCCCATTTTTTCCATAATATATCGTCAAACCCTCAATATCTGCTGTTAAATGGTTTCCATCCGCACCATCTACTTTTGCAATCGGTTGGTTTCCTCCGTCTGGTTCCGCATTGAATTTCCAAATTGCCACATCTTCTTCACCGATATATATTGTTCCATACTCATCATCTGCTACAATTCCTTCTGATTGAGAACTTAGCTTTAATTCACGTACTTTCTTTCCTTCTATTTTTCCTTTTCCATTGTCAAATAACTCATATTGTTCAAAAGTTCCATCCTTCCCTACAACTAATGCGTAAAAAACACCCGTTTTTTGACTATGATAGAGACTAAACCCATATACTTCTTTCATGCTAGATTGAATGGGAGATCCCGTAATATTTTCTAATTCTCCTGTTTTAGGGTTTATCGCAAAAATATCGATTGTATTTGTAGAACGATTTGAAGCTGCCGCAATATCAATTTTTTTACCTCCAATTGGAAATCCATATCGTACATCAACATTATTTAGTTTCCCAAAGTTATACGAATGTAGTTGTTTTCCTTTTAAATTGTAGACAGCTATCCCCCCCTCTTTATTCGTTCCAATAATTTTACTTTTTTCAGAATCATGAGGATGAACCCAAATTGCTGGATCATCAGCTGCATCACCCGCATTGGCAACTGCATCTGTTTCCTCTTTTGCTTCCACTTTTACAAGTTTTGAATGTTTTTGTTTCTCTTGTACACTTGGATTTGAAAATTCCCCCACCAAATTCGGTGTAGAATTTACTGTTAAAAATAATACACTCGTCATTAAAGCAACTGTTGATATTTCCTTTAACATTTGTAGTTCCCCCTTGAAAAAAATAATTTTCTTTATCCCGTTAACTAGAACAGATACACTTTTCTTGTATTATTTTATCTATTAATTTTTAATTATTTATGTATTTATTGTAAATTTTCGGATAAATGATTTGCAGGATCTATCGTAAGCAGAACGTTACGTGTATTGTGAAAATTATCCATCCAAAATAAAGTTGCACTATCCATAAAAAGTCTGGTTCTGGTGCAAAAACTCTAAAACTTTTGCAAGTAATCTCCTAAACTTGGACAGATTGATTTACGGGATCAGTCTGTCCAAAACCAGAAAGAATTCATCCATCGATTGTTTGGGCTTACAGCATAAAATAGAATTCCGCTAGAAATATATGAGCTATATTCTCTTTTATTTTATCTTTGCACCAGAACCCTTGCGACCAAGTAAAAAAGCGCCCTGTAAACAGGGCGCTTCACTTTTACCTAATGACTAATATTAGCACTTGGGTATAATGTTGTTCCTCCAATTGAAACTTTCATTTCATTTGTTAATGGAACATTTTGTTCATTGATAATTGTTCTCCACCATTCCCATGCAAGACCTGTACATTCTCTTGCTACAACTTTTACATTTTTTGAATTCGGCGGAAGTGGTATAACTGTATTGAAATGAGCAGTTCTGTCTCTGCCGTTTCCTTCCCAAGTTTTATGGGTTAGTACTTCTTTTCCATTTTGATCATATGAGACTTCATCCCAAGATACATCAAATTGAGCAACATATCCACCAGTATGATCAAGCGTCATTTTAGCACTAGAATATTCTGTAGTTGTAGTCTCAATATAATCTGTATTGTTATGAACAGCAGCAGTTG
>NZ_KB895722.1:0-41651 GCF_000374965.1 Bacillus sp. 95MFCvi2.1
GCTAGTATGTCTCGGAAGGGAAACTGTTGGGACAATGCTTGTATAGAAAACTTCTTCAGCCACTTTAAGTCAGAGTGTTTTCATTTATACTCTTTCCGTAAAGCTGATGAGGTTAAATTTGCCGTGCGCAAATATATACACTTTTATAATCACCAAAGATTTCAAAAGAAATTAAATAACCTGAGTCCATATAAATATAGAACTCAGGTTACTTAGTTGTGCTTTTTGAATACAGTCTACTTGACAGGGGTCACTTAAAGGTGCCTTTTCTTTGTTTTTTCTCGCGTATTGAGATGACTATTCAAACCTTGTATTAGGGGACATGGTTCAAACAGATATATATTACACTTATAGTTTAACATTGACAGAATATACAGTAAATTGATAATGTTTATACGAAATATTCCCAAAGTTTAGTATAGATATTTTTCACTATTATTATATTAAAAATAGAATTAATGCACAATTGCATAACAATAGAGTATGCGATTAGCAGTATAATTTAAATGTGTACAATAAAGCTGAAGAGGCAGAGACCATCTACGGAAATAGATGGTCTTTTGCTAGTAAAGAATAAATGCATTATTTTGATGGTATTCATCCAACTGAAAGGCTTACACTTTTCCCTGCACATTGTGTGGGGGTCTTTCATAAAGAAAAAACACTCTTATGAGTGTCTTTTCTGATTGTTTTTTTAGCAGAAGCAAGCAGGTCCTTTAGAAAATAAAGAAAAGACACCCTAAGGTGGCTTCCTCCGACTTGAACCATTTTCATTTAATACGAATCTATCCGTATTACCCCTTTGTTATAGATGTAAACACAGCCTATAAAACAGAGTCGTCTATATACACCAGATTGTTAGTTCACAAAATACAAGAGATTTGAGATCAGTATCGGAGTAACGCCACATCCCCTATAATGATTGATATGTTACGCCTTTCAAAAGAATCTGATTTATAGAACGTGTCCACAATTTATATTTTACTATATTTAATATTCATTTAGTGTATTTTTCGTTAATATGTATAATTACATAAAGTTTAAGGGGAAAGAGAGTATACTTTGGTATTGTGTAATAAAGATAAAGCCCACCTACGGAATGAACGGTTCTGGTGCAAAAACTCTAAAACTTTTACAAGTAATCTCCTAAACTTGGACATACTGATAGTATTACTCTAGAAAAAGGTGTGTGATCGATATGGAAAAAGAAAATTTGTTCAAATGGAAGCATTATCAGCCGGAACTCATCTTATTAACAGTAAGGTGGTACCTACGGTACAATTTGAGCTTCCGTAACCTAGTGGAAATGATGGAGGAACGAGGCTTATCCATAGTTTACATAACGATTATGCGATTTTTTACGAAGTTGAATATCCAATGTGTGTCCATCTTTATCAATTGCACGATAGAGGTAACGTCACTCTCCCTTAACTTTGATATAAGTCTCATCCAAATGCCAAGATAATCGTGCAGATTTATTTTTCATTTTCCAAATTTGATAGATGAGATTGCCATATTCATGAACCCATCGCATGATGGTTGTTGGGTGAACTGAAATACCACGTTCTTTCAGGATATCAGAGACATCGCGATAACTTAAAGAAAAACGGAAGTAGTAGCCGACAGCTACTAAAATAATATCTTTCTTGAATTTTTTTCCTTTAAAATATCTCATGCCTGATTCTCCTAGATCCTGTTTTCTAGAGTGTAGCTTCATGTAGAAAACTTTGCAACAGAACCAGTTTTCTCTTTCCTGACTTTTATAAAACTCATCAATTATTTATTTGTATATGGATATACTTCGGATTAATGTTCTGAATATTCGGTACAAAAAGTATCGATTTACTTTATATAACAATTATGTAAAACTATAACCAAGCTGAATTCTTCTTTAAAACTTTCCCCTAATAAAGATTTAAAGACAATTCTGTTTTTATTCGAACTTAAGAAAGAAGCCAATTTCTATACAAATTGGCTTCTTTCTTATGAATTCACGCTACAACGTGAATTCATACTCTTTTTCATCTATAATCTTACCACATCATCAACATTTTTACGATATTTTTTCTGAAATTTCAGAAAAAATATCTCATTTTGATGAAAGGTATTTT
The DNA here is from genome assembly GCF_000374965.1 of Bacillus sp. 95MFCvi2.1. Taxonomy (NCBI): domain Bacteria; kingdom Bacillati; phylum Bacillota; class Bacilli; order Caryophanales; family Bacillaceae; genus Bacillus; species Bacillus sp. 95MFCvi2.1. The sequence goes on from NZ_KB895722.1 coordinate 2,112, forward strand.
TGTAAAAGTCTATCCTCTGTAATTTTTTAAATGCGTAAATTAAAGAAGGAGGGTTCTGGTGCAAAAAATACTGTCGTTGTGTACACTGAAAATATTCATAAATAAAGGGCGTGTATGATGATGATAAAAGCAGTGGATTTTAAATGGAAACATTATGAGCCAGGTTCATCGATATGGATCGGAACTAGATAAACGTATTCGTCGTCATTTGAAGAAAATAAATGATTCCTGGCGTGTCGATGAAACCTATATCAAAGTGAAAGGAAAATGGATGTATTTGTATCGTGCTGTGGATTCCGAAGGAAACACTGTTGATTTTTATTTAAGTAAAAATAGAAAAGCAAAATCAGCTAAACACTTTTTCAAAAAGGCCTTAGCTTCTTGTCATACTTCAAAACCTCGTGTGCTCACAGTTGATAAAAATCCTGCCTATCCAAAAGCCGTGAAACAATCACAAAAAGCAGGGGACCTACCATTAGGACTCCAATTACGGCAAATAAAATATCTAAACAATATGGGCGAACAAGACCATCGATTTATCAAAAAAAGAGTTCGGTATATGCTTGGATTTCAGTCTTTTCAAACAGCCGGCAAAACACTTGCTGGCATCGAAGTCATGCATATGATTAGAAAAGGACAAACTCTCCAAGGACAAGTCTGTCCAAAATCAGATACAACTTATCAATAATCTCTTCGGCCTCATCGTATAACAGGGGATTCCTAACGGGATCTGCCGTTCTCTTTTTAAATTTGATTATCTTTGCACCAGAACCCCATTAGGCATCCAACTAAGGCAAGTGAAATATCTCAATAACATAGTGGAACAAGATCATCGGTTTATTAAAAAGCCAGTTCGTTCGATGTTAGGATTGAAATCCTTTCGCACAGCTACATCCATTATTTCTGGAATAGAAGCTATGCATATGATTAAAAAAGAACAGATTGATTTACGGGATCAGTCTGTCCAAAACCAGAAAGAATTCATCCATCGATTGTTTGGGCTTACAGCATAAAATAGAATTCCGATAGAAATATATGAGCTATATTCTCTTTTATTTTATCTTTGCACCAGAACCGGTTCGCTTAGCTATCTTTCTTTAAATAATGGTTGGATCTTTTCTAAAAATGATTTAGTTCCTTCTCTGAAGTCCTCTGTGGACGCTATCAAACCGAAATAATCTGCTCCAAGAAGTGCGGACTCTTCTAAAGTTAAATTACCTCCCCGATGAATTGCCTCCCAAGTCATTTTTACTGCGATAGGAGCCTGAGACAAAATTTCTAGGATAAGCGCTTCTGCCTCTAATACTAATTTATCAGGCTCAACAATCCTATTAACCAGTCCTATTCTATAAGCTTCGTCTGCGCTTATCGCACTTCCGGTGAGCAACAGTTCTGTAGCACGCCCCTTACCTATAAGTCTGGGCAATCTTGTAGTTCCTCCAAATCCGGCAACAGCTCCAAGACGGACTTCAGGATGTCCTAATCTAGCATGATTAGCGCAAATACGGAGCGTACAGGATTCGGCTAACTCAAGTCCACCTCCTAGTGCAAACCCGTTGATGGCGGCAACAACCACTTTTCCTAATGACTCGATTTTATGAGTAACCGTAACAGCCAACTGAGCTAAATCCCGTACTTCTAGTGGAGTGGCTTTATTGAGAAACTGAATGTCAGCACCTGCGGAAAACGCCTTTTCTCCGGCACCGATAATTATTAATGCTTTTACACTTGAATTAGTTTTAATCCTATCCAAGACGGACGAAAGTTGCTCAAGAACATCTCGGTTTAACGCATTTAGTACTTCCGGTCTATTTAGTGTAATTCTTGCGATACCATTTTCCTCAGTGTAAAGGACGACACTTTTGTTTAACATTTTAAATTCCTCCAATAGTTTAGTGTACCGACACAAAAGGCTACCCATTTCTATCGCTTCGTTTTATAATATTACGAGAAGATTTCTACAGGGATGTCATCACCGACTGATTGCTCGCTCATAAGCGAGATTATATTTAGAATATACTGCACAACTCAAAAAAATGTTTTTTATTCATCGGTTTAATCTCGTAGAATGCCCTTGTGGCGAAACATCTTGCATTTTTAACCACCTCTAATATTCAGGCACAGAACCTATCCCGCAGCCTTCCTTATCCGCTTTTCAATATAAAATGTTCTTCTTAGGACATAAAAATCCTCTTTAGGAAAAAATACTTATGGGGGTAAAACTTCGCAAATTTCTTTTAAATTCACACCATACGGGTTCCTTTATATATATAGCAAATATAGCTCTATTCCAAAAATGGGAAATTATTATTAGTTTGATAAAGAAGAGGAGGCACATAAATTAGTATTTTTCTCTAATATCTCAAAAACTAAGAATACTAGTTATTTTGAGATGCGACAAAGTTTAGCTCAAAATAAAAACTAACACTTAAGGAGAACTTAATCTTGTAATATTAAGCTTTATTTAGATGTTCATCCAGCAGGCATACCAGAGAAGTCTATATTACAATGATGTTATTTATAAACACGACTTGAAAAGAAACAGTTTCCTCTTTTTTGTATCAATATCATAAGATAACTACTCATTTTGAGATACGAAATTTCACTCACTTTATAACTACCGATAAGATTTCTTATGTAAACTAAATAAAAGGAGTTTAATAGGTCTAATAGTTTTAATGCCCCCTATTTGTCCAGCGACACAAAAGTACCCACTGCTTTATTTTTCTATTAAGTTGTATTAGTGAATATTTTTTATATCGCTAACTTGCTTGAAGAATTTCAATCGTTACACAACCTCCAAGTTATAACATTACTGCTACTATAAGACCTACTAGTTTCTTTGCTTTCATGAGAAAATTCCCCTATCCCGTTTATTAGTTTAATGCGCCTCCATTCTTTATTTTAAAGTTGCATTACTGCATTATCCCCTAAAGTAAATCCTTTACCGTGAATTAGATATACTCTATTTGGGGAACCATAACTTTTACCCATTAGTTTACATTTATTTCGTTGATTTTATTGAATTTATAGCATTTTAGCTGTTTTAATAAAAAACACTAACAAAAGTATACATTCAAAATATTTATTTTAATAGGATTTATAAGTCGCCTTTTATTTTGTTACTATCTCTATTTTTGTTCGCTGTGTTTGTTTGTTTTGTTAAATCTTATCATCTATTATCGCTCTCAACTGCTCCATTTCATTTAAGACTGACTTATCTATATCGTCTAACTCATGGACTTCTTTAGCTTCAATGAGACTTTTCATAATCAATACAGTGAGCATCATACCAACGCTATACCCAATAAAGAAGCTCAACCAAGTCATCCCATCACTTCCTTAACAACAAATAAGACGCTAAACCGATCACAGTAGCGCCTAACGAAGTAACTATAGAATTAATCATTAATAAGTATATCTGGACCCTTCCTCAACATATATGCAAAACTAGAAATAAACACTATGCAAAATATAATAACAGAAGGCCACATATTAAAATAAAATCCTTTACCTGCAATTAATCCGTATATATTTTGGAACAAGAAATTAGCACCTAAGATGATTCCCCCTAATATCGAACTGACCACAATACTGATTAAATAAAATTTAAATTTCTGAAACATTTTCCCTCTACCCCTTTTCTAAAATCAACTTTATTTAGTCCGTTTTAGAAAATTATACCATTCTCATTTTTTATATCCTTAAATCCAGATACATTTAAGGATATTTTAAGAAAAGAAAGCGGAAGTACTATCTCTTCAAATGTCCATTTTGTTCAATTAAAAAGAGCATCCACGTTAATAGATGCTCACCTGTGTGATAAAGGGTTTCCATTGAGTACTGAATAGGACCTAAGAGAGCTTGCCCTATACTTCAATATATGCTTGCCCTGGTTCTGTTGCAAAGTTTCTTAACAAGAAAAGAGTTATGTTGCGTACAATTGAATGTTATGCAATTGTGAGTAATTGCTGTAATTCATTGTATGTCGAAAAAACGCAGTTTGGTTGCAAACTGCGTTTTCGCTTATATAAAGCATGTATTGTTTCGATTCCTTTCAATGTACGCGAAGCATGGCGAAGACTTTGAAATCCTGCGGATTTAGAAAAACGTCGCTTGATATGGTTCTGGTGCAAAAAATCTATAAAACTTGGACATACTGATACTATTACTCTAAAAAGGTGTGTGATCGATATGGAAAAGGAAAATTTGTTCAAATGGAAGCACTATCAGCCTGATATTATCTTATTAACGGTAAGATGGTACCTACGGTACAATCTAAGTTTTCGTGATTTAGTGGAAATAATGGAGGAACGGGGTTTATCCATTTCTCATACAACGATTATGCGTTGGGTTCATCAATATGGTCCTGAATTGGATAAACGGATCCAACGTTACCTCAAACAAACAAATGACTCTTGGAGAGTCGATGAAACATATATCAAAATAAAAGGTCAATGGATGTACCTGTATCGTGCTGTTGATTCGAAAGGAAGCACAATCGATTTTTGCTTAAGCAAAACAAGAGATCAGAAAGCTGCAAAGCGCTTTTTCAAGAAAGCTTTGCGGTCTTTTCATGTTTCAAAGCCTCGTGTTATAACAGTCGACAAGAATCCAGCTTATCCTATAGCAATTAAACGGTTGAAAAAAGAAAAAAGCATACCTAACGGTATGCGACTTAAACAACAAAAGTACTTGAATAACATAGTAGAACAAGATCATCGCTTTATAAAGAAACGAATCCGTTCTATGCTAGGGTTCAAATGCTTTGACACAGCTACATCTATTCTTTCTGGAGTAGAAGCTATACATATGATTAAAAAAGAACAGATTGATTTACGGGATCAGTCTCTCCAAAATCAGAAAGAGTTTATCCATCAATTGTTTGAACTTGTGGCATAAAATACAATTCTGTTAGGAATATATGCGTTTTACTGGTTTTCATTTTATCTTTGCACCAGAACCAATTGAATTGTATGGAACACAATTACAAATTCATCATTTGAGATTAAGAATTAGCAAGAGTTCGTCATTGCAATTCCAAGTGTATCCGTTTTGCTTCAAAATACAGAACCTGAATAAACTTTTTCGTATCGATACGAGTAGGTAATGTTGGCTCATTATTCAACTCTGTCATCTTTCTCCTTACAGTTGTAAAGTCAAAAAACCTAGAAGCGTAATTTTCGAACCTCGGGTTTAAAAAATCAGCAAGTCCCAGGGATGCTAAATGGTTTAATGATTGGTAAATTGCCCTCCGAATCCGTTGTTTGGAGGCTTCAATCGATCTTTTTAATTCTGCCTCTTCAGCAGATTCTCCAAGTCTATTTTGAGCTAATTTCATAAAAATCTCTTTTAGAGAGGGAAACCCTTGTTCTAACGTTTTATCTTGTTCATATTTATATAAATAATCCAGCATGTCCATTAAATCTTTACTTCCGCTTTCACTAGCTATCCCTAATTCGGATAGAAGAAAATGAATGGAATTTCGAAAATGATTGGAAGTACTTATATGCTTTCCATTACGGTATTTTTCCTGCGTACTTTGATCACTATCCAATGTAAGTACCATATTGAGCGATTCTTGAATGTTTTTTATCGATTTTTCCAATCGGATACGTTCGATGACTTTCTGAACGACTGTTAATACTTCAATCCGGTTAATCGGCTTAATAATATAGTATTCAACACCGAGCGAATACGCTTCAGCAATCAATTCTTTTGATTCTACTTGAGAAACCATGATGATTTTCCCTTTAAACGACGGTTTTATTTGACGGATTGTTTTTATTCCATCTTGAATCGGCATTAACAAATCGATAAATAAAATGTCTATATTTTTCAAAATTAGCATTCGTTGATCTAACAATGAGCCATCCTCAGCTTCTCCTACAACCTCCCCAAGATCCGCATCCTCGATAATTTGAGCCAACATTGAGCGAACCGCTTTCTCATCATCTACTATATAAAAATACATAGAATCACCCTTTCGCAATGATATGATCAATCCCTAATCTAATTATAAAAATCGATCCTTTTCCTTCGGTTCTGTCCTCAAACGTAACATCACCTTCAAGTTGTTCGACCATTTCTTTTACATACGATAGTCCGATACCTGTTGATGGGTTACCTGCATCATCATATTTAGAAGTAAACCCAGGTTCAAAAATTGACTCTTTATACTTTGAAGAAATACCGGGACCGTTATCTCCTATTCGAAATTCAACGAAATGTTGGTCTTTATTAATGTCAATTGTGATGGTTCCCATATCTTGGATAGCTTCTACAGCGTTTGCAACGACATTGTTTATAATTGATAAAATTGTGTAAATATGATAATGAGGATGCACGCCATCAATCTTATACACAAATTGGATGTCTTTCTCTAGTAACCGGGCGTATTTCTCATTTGCTCGAATAATGATGTTTACTAGTTCATGTATGGACATATAATCTGTAAAACTTTCATCAGAAATCAGCTTCGAAAGTCCGGCAAAAATACGTTGGTTATCCTTTTTAACGTCATGGACTTCACCAGCAATTTTTAATGCCTGCTGCCGTAAATCCTCAACCCGAAAGCCCATCCGTTTATTCTCTAAAGAGTCTAAATTTTTATATAGATCATAAGATTTTTTTGTTATATTTTCAGCATCTTGCAACGTTTTTTTTAAATGAACAGCGTCTTCATATAAATTGGAGATGAGCATAAGCATGTGTTCATTTTGTTTTTTTATTTGTCTCTCCCTTGACTGTGCTTCATACAATTTCATCATATTGAAAAAGCTTAGAACTATAAAACTATGGGGAAATGCGGTAATGATTATTTCATTTAATGCCTCTGGCGTGATAGTTGTTTTTAATACGAAATATTGAATCATTAATTCCACACAGTCTGATAATATTTCAATGACGCAGCCAATAAACCCAATCATCAATGGTTGATGATGAAAGCGTTCGACTTTCGCTAAGTAAAAGAGACAAGAATAAGTAAAATAAAAGAAAAAACTAGGATATTGGATATGGAAAGAAGCTATCCAATCCATATTCTCCTTTGTGATGACGTCTAATAAGATACGAAATGCTACAACCACTATTGCTGTTAAAAAACCCGGAAAAAATGCTGGCATTCGCCGAAATAATAACAAAAAAAAGAAAAATGTAGGTGCACCAAAGCTCATTCGAAATGTCTCATTTAAGGGAAAAGACTTTATTTCACCTACTAAGGGTACTGTAAATACCATCAAAACCAGAATATAGATGTCTTTTTTTACTAAATTACTAAGATTCAAAATAATCACTTCTCACTTTCGCCTAACAGTCAGTATACAAATCTATTAACGTTAATACAACACTTACTCTATTATTTACAAAAAACTATAAATACGACATAAGCGAAAATATTGAACATTGTGAGTATTCTTATCATTCTTCTACTTTAAAACAGGAAGATGCTTTGTAACACAAAAATGTTCAGACACATTATATGGTCTGAACATTTTTGTATTCGCTCTGACACCAAAACATCCATGATACTTTTTAGAATATACTTAAATCCCATTCTTGTGCAATATGTTCCAATAACATAACCCCTGGTAAACTATTCCCATATTCATCAATGGCTGGTCCATAAATACCTATACCACATCCATCTTGAAACGGTAGTTCTCTCCTGGACCTTGAGGGGACAAGTGCCATAATCCCTCCGGACACCCCACTTTTAGCTGGCAACCCGATGAAAGCAGCAAATTTTCCAGAAGCATTGTACATACCACAAGTGAGCATTAAGGCTTTGGTTAATCTAGCAACCTCCTTAGGGAGGACTTGTTCTTTACGTATAGGATGATATCCATCATGTGCAAGTATGAGTCCTATTAAGGCTATGTCCTCTGTATTTATTTCTATAGAACATTGTTTCAAGTAAACCTCTAGTGCTTCCTCCACATCCGATTCTAAAAAACCATTCTCCTTTAAATAGTATGCTAAAGCTCTATTTCGATGGGCTGTTTGCCATTCAGATTGAAACACGTTTTCATTAATGGTGGGACGCTTCCCGATCATTTTTTCAATTAATGCGTAAAGAGATTCTAATTTTTCTTGTGCCGATGTTCCTGGTAGAAGCGAAGCTACCGTAATTGCTCCAGCATTAATCATAGGATTAAAAGGCTTTCCCGGTTTATGCAACTCTAAACGAATGATTGAATTGAAGGCATCTCCAGTCGGTTCAACATCAACCCGATCTAATACATAAGATATACCTCGGTTTAAACAAGCGGCTATAAAGCCGATTACTTTTGATATACTTTGCAGAGTGAAAGGTACCTCCCAATCCCCTGACTTTATCATTGTTCCATTTGGCTCTACTATACAAATGCCTAATTGCGATAAATTTATCTTTTCCAAAGCGGGAATATAACTGGCACTTTGTCCTTTAGCAGCATAGGATCGATAATGCGTTACCCATTGATCTAGATCTAAGTAAGCTTTTTTTTTGACTTTCAATCTGAACGTTATACCCCTTTATCATTTAACTATGTTCCTCCGTCCTATTAATTTGGTACAGTATGAATTTTTCTTAATAGAGAATAGACAATATAGTGCGAAAAAACACTGTCAAGGTTATTCCCTTTTCTAACTGAATGATAGGTAATGTTCTAAAGATATTGCATATTCAAGATTTATGATTTTTATCCCGTAAACTTACTATTTATAAACTATATGAATCTCAAGAATAATTGAACATGGTCAACTCAAAAAAAGTCATCTTTTTCTTACTCTACCCATCTATGTGGCAAAACATATATTCACTTGTTAAACCTATGATGTTTGGGAAATCGTTTTAAAGAGAAATACTATTACTTTTGCTGTTGTTCAGGCCCCTCTTTTCAGCATCTTAATATATTTGTAATATATTAACTCCTTTTACTATCCTGCATCCGTTAGTTATGAATGACTTTATTTCAAAACTCTTAATTTACGACAATTGTTTTATTGTAATCAATTTTATTTGCCTAGAACCAAGAAAGATATTCAGACATATTACAGTCCGAATATCTTTTTTGTTACATACTTTTCTTTTTTGAAGTTGAAGTATCCTGATAATGCTCCCAACATTCAATATTTTCAAGCCCTTTGATACTTCCTTTATAAAAAGTAGGATCTTTACCAGCCTTTTTCTGTTTCATGTAATCCTGTAACGCAGCAAAGGCTATTTTTGATAGTAAGGTAATAGCAATTAAATTTATAATAACCATAAAGCCCATGAATAAATCCGCTAAATCCCATACAAGCTGGATTTTTGCAACTGAACCGAATACAATCATAGCTAACACACTTATTCGGTATACCATCAACCATAATTTACTTGTGTGTAAGAATCGAATATTTGTTTCTCCGTAATAATAGTTCCCAATTAACGCACCGAATCCAAATAGGAAAACAAAGATAGCAAGACAGCCCGATGCCCAAGGGCCAATATGTTCACTTAATGCTGCTTGTGTAAGTGCAATTCCATTTAGCTCTGGTTGTTTGTATGCATCAGAAAGTAAAATAATAAATGCTGTGCTTGTACAAATAATTAGTGTATCCGTTAATACACCAAATGCTTGAATAAGTCCTTGTTTCACCGGATGGCTTGTTGTTGCCGTTGCAGCAACGTTTGGCGCACTTCCCATACCAGCTTCATTTGAGAATAAACCACGTTTAACTCCATGCATGAGTGCTGCACCGATTGAACCGCCTGCTATTTGTTTAAAGCCAAATGCGTTTTGAACAATAAGAGAAAGAACTTCCGGCATTTTTGTTATGTTGGTAACTACAACAAATAATGCAACTCCAATGTATAAGACTGCTAGAAACATCACCTTGTATTCAGCCATTTTTGCAATACGCTGTACACCACCAAAGATAATCGCAGCGAAAGCAAGTGCCATGATAATCCCTACAGTTAAACGATCTGTACCAAATGAGTTCTCAAAAGCAATTGTAACGGTATTTGATTGTACAGAATTGAATACAAGACCGAAAGTAATCGTAATTAAAATAGAGAATATTACTCCCATCCAACGTTTGTTTAGCCCTTTTTCCATATAATAGGATGGACCGCCGCGGAAACCATCTTTATCTTTTACTTTATATATTTGCGCTAATGTACTTTCAACAAAGCTGGATGCTGAGCTAATAATCGAGATAATCCACATCCAAAATACCGCTCCAGGACCGCCTAGTGCAATCGCAATCGCAATTCCTGTGATATTTCCTGTTCCAACGCGAGCGGCCATACCAATACAAAACGCTTGAAAAGGAGAAATTTGGTCTTTAGAACTATCCTTCCCTTCCATTAACACACGGACCATTTCTTTTAGCATCCGAAACTGTACAAATTTCGATTTAAATGTGAAATAAAATCCGCAAACAACAAGCATAATAATTAACAATTTAGACCATAAAAAATCATTCGTTGACCCGACTAGATCCACCAAAAATTGTTCCATACCATCACCTCATATCAAAATTTTATATCCCCTAATCTATATAAAATCACCTTTATTTTCTGACATAACTAACCTCATTTCATATACACATGCAACAAAGACAAAAATTTTCTATGAAAATGGTATTTCCTTGTTTATACGAATATCCATAACATGTAACTGTACAGCTGACATCTTGAAGGACCTGACTCTTCTACATATAGATGCTCTAGCTCCTCCCGCAAAATATAGTTTTTATCCAGAAATGTGGCTGCACCATCATGCTTGTTTCGTATGCCGGAGTTTTAAATTGGAATTATATTAATCCTTTTTGTCTCTTTTTATTAGTTGCACAGGGATATAAATTGAATTATCAAAAAATAAAAATGATTATATAAACTCTCACATTTGTTCTAGAATATAGTTTCTTTAGTTTATAATTAACGCTCCTTAGAAAAGCACTGGACTGCTCTCGTATTCCCTTCTAAATCAACACATAATATCAGTAGATCTCTTTCTCTTCACTTGTCAACAAATTTTTACTATAGAACCTTCATTTAAATACTTTGTTTACATAAAATATTTTGCAAACTTTACTACATCTCAGGAATCTTTAATTCTATTTTCCTCTATAAATAAAAAAATCATTAATAGATTTTCTTAATATTAGATAAACATATAGAGAAGATCTTTTGCTGTTCATTTATTAAAAGAAGTGTTTGTTGGTGTAAATCAAGGTTGCAAACTCGCCCCTTACATGTTTGTAAATATCCAGTTTTATAGTACTCAATAGTGATTAAGTGATTTTTTGCTAATTTTCTTAAGAACATGGATATATCCCCTTTCTCACTACTAATCTATATAAATAGCCTGTAAGTAAAAGAATATAGGCTAGATAAAAAATTCAAAAATCATCATTTGAAGCGCTTTCAAACCTAAACTAATAGAAACGTATCTTTAATTTATAATCAAAAGTACAGAATCTGACCAAAAAGTACAGGTTTTTATAAAATAATTTTTAAAATATTTTAAAATTAATTTTGGTGCAAAAACCTCAAGGTAATCGCGGTTCTGTTGCAAAGTTTGAAAAAAGCATAAACAGGTTGGTAAATGAGGAACAATGTTTAGGAAGTAGCTAGTAATTGTTGAAGTTCATTGTACGTTGAAAAGGCGGAGTCTCTTTGAAGACTTCGCCTTTGTTTATATAGGGTATGAATGGTCTGGTACCTTTTATCGTACGTGAAGCATGACGAAGATTTTGAAATCCTGCGGATTTGGCAAAACGTCTCTTTACATGCCTATGATCCTGTTCAATAAGAGTGTTTAAATGTTTGATTGTACAATGGATTGTAGTTTGATAAAATCCTTGTTTTCTTAATTTGTTAAATGCACAAAGTAATGCCGGCGCTTTGTCTGTAGTGAGAACCGTTGGTTCTCCAAAATGTTTTACTAATCTTTTCATGAAAGCATCGGCAGCCTGATGATCCCGTTTTTTACGAAGTTGAATATCCAATGTGTGTCCATCTTTATCAATTGCACGATAGAGGTAACGCCACTCTCCCTTAACTTTGATATAAGTCTTATCCAAATGCCAAGATAATCGTGCAGATTTATTTTTCACTTTCCAAATTTGATAGATGAGATTGCCATATTTATGAACCCATCGCATGATGGTTGTTGGGTGAACTGAAATACCACGTTCTTTCAGGATTTCAGAGACATCGCGATAACTTAAAGAAAAACGGCAGTAGTAGCCGACAGCTACTAAAATAATATCTTTCTTGAATTGTTTTCCTTTAAAATATCTCATGCCTGATTCTCCTAGATCCTGTTTTCTAGAGTGTATCTTCATGTAGAAAACTTTGCAACAGAACCCTCGTGAGGGTAATTTTTGTTGTCCAACATAGGCATTCCGAATTTCATAAGTATCTCCTGGTTTTATCTGATGCATGATATCTTCAAGGTCAAGTAAAACATATAAAGATTGCTTTTTAACTGTCCCATCCCGAAAGAATTCTGGCGATTCATTTTTTACATATACTCTATTATTTAATTTCAACCGTGAAACGTAGAATGCCCCTCGTTGATCCATCTGGTCTAAATCTTTTAGAGAAAAGTATCCTAAATCTCGAATACATAAATCTCCTGGGCATAAGGTATCTAAACACTCTGTACCAAAGGTTATATCATTATTTTTACCTGGTTCCATTTGAAAATTGAGGAATTTCCCACTATGTAAATCATACTCTAGTTGAATCTTAATACTGGCTGTTTGTGCACATCCTCCTGAACCAGGATAAATAGGAGCAAAATGATTGGGTACTTGAAAAATAGTAGCATCTAAAATACGTATACGTTGAAAATAGGAAGTGTATTAGTTTGGAATTTGAGATGAATCGTTTAGTTGGCTTTTAACTAAACGAGAAAATACACACTGTAGGAATAAAACAGCGCATCGGTTAAAGCGTTGATTAAGTCCTTCTGGACTCATGAGTGTAGTTGTATTCGCATAAAGTTGACTACATAACCGAGTGAGAGAATCGCTTGCTACATGTTGACTGATCCAAATACATAAAGCAGCCAAATCTCGTGTCCCATATTTACTTTTACGTTTTACAAAACCTATTTCCTGTGCAAGTTGTTGAAGGGTATCGGGAGATAAATGTCGCTGTAGTTCTTCAGCAAACAAATGAAATTCATCCTGAATCGAAAGATTCATAAAAAAACGCCATCCTTTCTGTATATTTCTACAAAAAGAATAACGTTTTCTGTGAATTATGGATATAAATTTATCTTAGGTTGATAGTGATGTATGGTGACCCCATATACATAAATACATTTTGTCGAAATTATTAAAAAGGGGAATTTTTCTATTTGAAGAACTAATAATTGTTAGCCAATATGTATTAGAAATCTCAATCTAAACTAAAGGAGAACAAAATGAGACAAAACAATAAAGGCTTTTCTGAAACAGGGTTGCGCAAAATGCGCAATGTACTGGCGCAGCATGTCGATTCTGGAAAGATTCCTGGGCTCGTCGCCTTAGTCAGCCGAAACGGCGAGACGCACGTCGAAGCGCTTGGAACAATGAGGCATGATGGTGGCGCACCAATGCGTCGGGACACGATCTTTCGATTGGCGTCCACTAGCAAGCCGATCGCAGTTTCACCGGTAATGGTTCTGCTCGACGAGTGCAAACTGCATTTGGACGACCCAGTAGACAAATGGCTGCCCGAACTCGCCGACCGGCAGGTGTTGAAACGGCCCGATGGTCCGCTGGAAGAGACCGTCCCAGCACGGCGTCCTATCACTGTACGAGACCTGTTGACCTCCACATTCGGGCTCGGAGTGGATCTCACTTTGATGGGTTCTCCGATCATGAACGCGTTCTTCGAGAGTGGGATATTCGACACGCCAGGGCAGGATATGCCCGATCCAGATGAGTTTATGTGTCGCCTAGGTGCACTTCCGCTAAGCTACCAGCCCGGAGAGCGGTGGCAGTATCATATCAGTATTGAAGTGCTCGGCGTGCTTGTTGCCAGGGTCACGGGTCAGACATTCGAGTCGTTCCTGCGCGAACGCATCTTCGATCCACTGGGAATGAAGGACACTGGCTTCTACGTGCCTGAGCGCAAGATTGACCGGCTTCCACCTGCCTTCAACCCTGATCCGCAGACAGGTGAGTTCATCGTGTGGGATGAGGGTGCAGGCGGACGTTACAGCAAACCTCCAACATTCCAAGCAGGCGGTGGTGGGCTGCTCGCAACCGTCGACGATTATCACGCGTATTTGCAGATGCTGTTGAACAAAGGGATGCACGGAACCAAACGGATCCTGTCCCGACCTGCAGTCCAGCTGATGACCACCAACCGTCTTACTCCTGAACAACAAGTATACCGAGACGATTTGGCCAAAAACAACGTCCATTTGTCGTTTGGACAAGGGATACAAGGCGGATGGGGCTTTGGGATGGCGGTGCGTACCTATCTTGGAGACTACGCGTCTATCGGTCAGTTCGGCTGGGATGGCGGAACCGGCACTGCAGCTTACGTTGATCCAGACAAACAGTTTACTGGAATCCTGTTCACCCAGGTTGGGATGTCCACTCCGGACTCATCGCATCTTATCCAAGACTTCTGGACCACGGTCTACCAAGCAATCGAAGACTGAAACCGAACTTAGGTATTGTTTAAAGGAAAACGCCAAGACGGATGCATAATCATAGGATTGGCGTATATTTTTTAATGTTATATTATAATATTATTATTTGAATATATATCCATCTATTTTGAGGATGATGCCCTCAACTATCCGAGAAAAACTGCTTTTATTAATAGATATTAGGGGTCCTGCCACATGCCCATCAAGCTAAGAATTTAGGACTACCCCCAAACGATAATTCTGTACAAATTGCTCAATTGGGGGTAGTTTATTTGTGTTAAGTTGATGGCGATGTATGGTGACCCCAATTATCCGGTCTTTAAATGAAAACCGGATTCCATTAGAAAAGAAACGGTCTCATCATCCCTTATTGCAGGTAGTGACAGCTTTGCTAATCCTACATTCAAGACTCAAAATTATTTAATAAATCCACGATTCAATTCTGTTAATGGTTCATTGATATCGAAAAATTTAACTCGAATTCCAGTTACGCCAAACGACTCAAGTCGTTTTTTATGCATTTTAGCGTACTTTTCAGCATCTTTTTTTGTTTCAAATATATAGATGCCTCCGGCTTCTTTTGTCTCTTTATTTTCAGTCCAAATCTTCCAGTGGAAGCCTTCCTCTTTATTAATGCTTTGTGCTACTTCTAGAAATCCTTTTGACATTTCATCTCCAAATGCACCATCAAAAGGAAAATCAACTTGTAATAAACATGTCATCTGAAACTCCCTCCAATCTTATTAATCATTTTTCACTCAATATACCATATGGGGTATGTTGTTTTTGATTCTAACATGGAATAAGACTGATAGTCTAATCATATGCTGTTTCTGTTGCAAAGTTTTCTAAATGAGACTACACTCTAGAAAAAAGAGTAAGGAGAAACACAAATGCGATATTTTAAAGGAAAACAGTTCAAGAAAGATATTATTTTGGTAGCCATCGGCTATTATTGCCGTTTTTCCTTAAGTTATCGTAATGTATCTGAAATACTGGAAGAACGTGGAGTTTCCGTTCATCTAACAACAATCATGCGTTGTGTTCATGAATATGGAAATTTGATTTATCAAATTTGGAAGAAGAAAAATAAATCAGCACATTTCGTATGGCATTTAGATGAAACCTACATCAAAGTCAAAGGAAAGTGATGTTACCTCTATCGTGCGATTGATCAAGAAGGGTACACCTTGGATATCCAACTTCGTAAAACAAGGGATCATCAAGCCGCCTATATGTTTATGAAAAGGTTAGTGAAAGCTTTTGGAGAACCAACGGTTCTCACAACAGACAAGGCTCCTGCCCTACTTTGTGCGTTCAAAAAACTGAAAAATAACGGTTTTTATGTGCAAACGAAACATTGCACCGTTAAGCATTTCAATAATCTCATCGAACAGGATCATAGACATATCAAACGACGTTTTTCCAAATCCGCAGGATTTCAAAATCTTCGTCATGCTTCATGTACCTTGAAAGGAATCGAAACCATTCATGCTATATATAAACGAAACTGCAGTTTACAGCCAAACTGCGGTTTTTCAACGTACAAGGAATTACACAAATTATTAGTCACTGCTTAAATGGTTCCTCTCATTTATCAACACCTGTTTATGCTTTTTGAAACTTTGCAACAGAACCCCTGTTTTTCAGTGTGCAATGAATTAAGAGATTTATTTATAGTTGCATAATAAGTACTCCCCAATCGCTTATCTAGTTTGATGTTAATTAACTTTGCAACAGAATTCTAAAAAGTTATATTGATAAAAAATAAGAAAATTATATTTATATTTTGTTCTAAAGGTATTGTTTTATATGGATTTTGCAAATTATTACAATGATTCTTTTAGAGGAAACTAGTCTTTGCTTATAATATTTAGCTTAATATGACCATTTTTTAATGATAATTATCTGTTTTTTATTGATAAAATTCTAAAATATAGTTTTATTTTCAAAAAATTGTTATTATTTATTTGAAATAAATTAAATCGACTTAAAGAAATTTGAAGTTTTAAAAAACAAAATTATGAAAATATGTATAATTTTGTTTTTTGTTTGGTTTCATTATACTTTCCTGATATAACAAAAAACAATTATTTAACAGTTTTCCTTAATTTTCATGAAAAAATATCAAACTGGATGAACTGTAAACTATAACTATACTTGGAGGAAAAGTCATGTATGCAAAAATTATTGAAAATAAGCTCGAATCTTTGAAAGAAAGCGGACAATATCGAGAATTTGTTACAATTAATCGGATGCGTGGCCAATATCCTTTAGCACAATTGAATGGCCAGAAAGATGGGCAACCAGTTGTCGTTTGGTGCAGCAATGACTATCTAGGAATGTCTCAGCACCCAGTAGTTACCGAAGCAATGCATGATGCAATTCGAGCATTTGGTGCTGGTTCAGGCGGATCTCGAAATATAGGTGGTACACATTATCATTACGCTGCACTTGAATCTTCACTTGCGGAATGGCATGGTAAAGAAGCCGCATTAGTTTTTCCTACAGGATATGGCTCGAATGATGCAACATTACAATGTTTACTTCGTCTATTTCCAAATTGCATAGTATTTTCTGACGAACGAAATCACGCTTCAATTATTAATGGTATACGTAGCACTCAAGTCGAACGAGCGATATTTAGACATAATGATGTTGACCATTTGGAAGAGTTACTTGCAGCTCAACCACATGATCGAGCAAAAATTATTGTGTTTGAATCAGTATACTCAATGGATGGCGATATCTCACCGATTCAGAAAATTGCGGATCTTGCAGATAAATATAACGCTTTAACATTTCTTGATGAAGTACATGCAATCGGTATGTACGGTCCTCGCGGAGCAGGAATAGCTGCTGAACTAGGTCTTGTGGATCGATTGGACTTTATTCAAGGAACAATGGCAAAAGGTATTGGAGTAATCGGGGGATACATTGCAGCTTCATCATTACTAATTGACGCTGTTCGTTCTTTTGCATCTGGTTTTATTTTTACAACATCCTTACCACCAGCTGTTGTCGCGGCCTGTCATGCTAGTGTGGAACACTTAAAATCTTCAGATAACGAGCGGAACGCTCTACACCAAAAAACTAGCATGTTAAGAGAAGCACTTGCTCAAGCAAATATTCCGATAATGGACTCAAGTGAAACGCATATTCTCCCTGTACTGATTGGTGATGCAAAAAAATGTAAAGCTGCTGCCCAACGTCTACTTGAACAACATCACGTCTATCTGCAACCTATAAATTCACCAACGGTTCCTGTCGGCACAGAACGCTTCCGAGTTAATGTTACACCAAATCACACTGAGGAACAGATAGCACAACTGGCCGTTGCATTAACAGAAGTTTTTAATTATTTCGATATTCCTTTTGCACAGCAGAACGAAGTGTTACACGTATGACAATTTTTATGTACATCTTCTGCTTAATAGTTTGGGGATTGAACTTTATTGCAGTAAAAATACAAGGTACTCCTGTAAGCCTTGAATTGTCATTAACCTATCGCTTGGTAGGGGCTGCACTAATGTTTATTGTCCTCATGTGCGTGGTGCGTCCAAATGGTAGGCCTTCTCGTAAAGATGTTTTTCCCCTTGTTACTTTTGGGTTGTGTAACTTAGCTCTAAGTTACTTGTGTTTATACTACGCGACAATTTGGATTTCTGCTGCACTAGTAACGCTGCTGTTTTCACTGAAGACAGTTCTTACACCAATTGCACTTCGTATATTTCTAGGCGAGCGTCTTCATCCTCGAATTCTAATCGGGGGAATAGTTGGTATTACAGGTGTTTCTATATTAGTTTATCCATTACTAACACAGGGCTCTAGTACAAGTGATCTAAAAGGAATAGGCCTCGCATTGTTTGGAACTATACTTACAGCTATTGGTGACGCAGCTTCCGCTCGAAATGCACGACGTGGTATTAATGCTGTTTATTCGAATAGTGTTGGCTTTGTTGTGGCTTCGATACTTTTACTTGCTGTTTGTACCTTTCAGGAACAGAACTTTACACTACCAATGTCCGTTTCTTATCTTGGAGCTTTGGCATTTTTAACTGTATTTGCTTCCTTTGGGGCATGGATGTTCTACCTCAAGCTAGTAGAACGAATCGGTGCATCAGTTAGTAGTTATATGGTGGCACTCTTTCCGGCAATAGGTGGAGTTGCCTCTGTTGCGATTGGAGATTCTACACCTACTCTCTATTTACTGTTCGGATGTTTATTTAGTTGCATTGGAGCAGCAATTGCACTAGGATTCCGCTTACCATACAGGAGTCGGAATGTTATGAGAAATGAAAGCCCAGGGAATTAAAAAATTCCCATGGGCTTTATTTATAAAATATAATACTGTTTCCTTATAGTATGAACAGATCTACAGGGTTTCTAGTGTAATTGTAAATAAGGCATAACTACCTAACAAATTGCATTCTCTATTTACTGATTTTTTAAATAAACATGATTGCTCACCTTCAATAATGATAAATAAATCAATACATTTTTTTATTAAAAATTATTGTTAAAAATATCAAAAAACTCTTTATATTGAATAGATATCTTAATAAAAGGATGGATCGCTTATTATAATCCGTATTTTCATTACCTTTCAGTTATGAAATATTTTCTTAATACAAAAACATTTTATTAATGCATCCCTACTACTAATATTAAGGAGAAAGGATAATCATGAAATATAAATCAGTATTTGATATTATTGGTCCTATTACTATTGGAACACCTAGTGCTAATGGAGTAGAAGCAACAAAGATAGGACATATTGTTCGTCAACTATTTTTAAAGACTCCAGAAAAAATCGAAATTTCTTTATATGGGGCATTCAAAAAAACTGATTGCACTTTTGGGTCAGACGTAGCACTTGTTGGTGGTATTTTGGGCCTTGAAATGGATGACTCACTATTCTCTAAAGCACTTACAATTGCAACAGAAAGAGGAATTACAGTTAATTGTATAGAAGAGATTGCAAAACCGTCTTATCCCAATACAGTAAAGATTACTTTATACAAAGGTGAAGATAAAATTGAGATGATTGCTTGTTCGGTTGGTTGGGGAAAAATCAAAGTTATTGAGATTAATGGTTTTGATTTGAATTTAAATGAAACAAGATCAGCTCTTCTTATTATGAACAATGATCATTTTGGTACCATTTCGTCTGTAACTTCTATATTAGCAACACGTAAAATTAATATTAATATGATACGTGTATCGCAAAAGGAAAAAGGAAAAATATCTCTATTGGTAATTGAAACTGAGGAACTATTAAATCATGAAGTAATTGAGGAAATTAAAGGATTACCAAAGATTTATCAAACACTAGTCTTAAGTTAGACAGTTCTATCAGCATGTCCAGGTTTTAGAGATTAATTTGAAATCGACAATATTCCTAATTTTACAGTGGATATTTATGATGGAATTAGAATGAATAATTAAATGCATCAAGTAAAATAGCCCTTTGTTATGTTATCTGGAGTAGTTATAAAAAAGGTCCCCTTGGAAGGAGACCTTTTTTGTTGCGTAAACATCTCTTCAATAAAAGTGAATTGTTAACAAAATCCCCCTTTTACTAACGGCAAAATAACGATTTGAAAAATGCGATTTATCAGTAAAAGTTACACGATTGTTTAATCCTGGTTCTTATTTGTCACGAAAGCGAACGTCTATGTGACAAGCGAAAATGAAAACTTAGATAAATGAAGGAGTTTTATAAAAAACAAAAAATCCAATTCAATATAGAATTAGGAATAAAAGTAAGTCTGTGGCCTATTTTTACAGGTATCTCGGCTGAACCCCTAATAATTATTAATACAGAATTAAACCTGTATCCATTGAGCATTTCTTCCTCTTGAAACTAACTTTATATGACCAAGCGACTGCAAGGAAGCTAACGTCTTACTAATTGTACTTTCGGCTATGTCTGGATAAGCGTTACGAAGGTCCTCTTTAGTAAAAGGATTTTTGGGGTTAAGTATAAAATTTTAAATTTGCTCAATTTTAGTATGTTTACATACAGAATCCAGAATTGACCGATTCCTAATGTACTCAGGAACCGGTAATATTCGTATATTTACTAAAGAAATAAGATTCCTCCAAGTATTACACTTTTTTTTGAAACTTTGTTGTTCTTTGTTTCGCCCAATTGATACACTTCTTTTCAATTAAATGATACGATAATACAGAACAAAGTATTGTCATTGTAATACATAAGATAAGAAGGAACAGGATAGGTATCTTTGTATACAAAAGTTTAAATAGTACCATCATGATTGGAAAATGACATAAATAGATACTATATGAAATTTCTCCTAAGTATACAAATACACTCTTATTTAAAATAGCTTTTACTTTTAGGTTACTCATAGCCATTATAATCAGTATACTAACACCAATTACGACACCCCAATCTTTTAATAAGAAAGTAGTATCATTACGAGAAAACCCAAAAATCAAAATGGAATATAAATATAGAATAAGCCCTAAAGTAGTAAGAAGTTTTCTTTTTAAGTTTTTCATATTCCTATATAAGTAGATAAGTCTTTCCAGATGCTTAAAAAGTAACATTCCAACCATAAACATAGATGTGAAATGTAGTGTATCGGCATAACCATTATAAAATCCCTCAGCTTTCCCAATATGCAACATATTAAGGAAAATACTAATTAAAGAAAAGCTCATAGCAAATAGTATCGTTTTCTTCCAACTCTGTTTATAAAAAAGAAGGAATAACAAAGGAAACGCAATAGATATACGCATTTCTTGAGCCAATGACCAGATAACCGGATTGTAATTTTCTGTAAAAAAGTTATTAAGAAGCACAAAGTGATTGATAATATCTAATTTTGTTATAGACCCTTGCCACCTATCATAGAACCAATCCCGTAGTCCTGTCACTTCATACGGCGAAAACAAAATAAATAAAGCAAAGGTGATGAATATCCAGAAATAATAAGGGATATAGATTCGTACAAATCGCTTAATTAAATATCCCCAATAATTTGTTTTCGAATGATAAAGTGCCATAGATAACACAAAACCACTGAGTACATAAAAAATGATTACAGCTTCCCCGCCAGCCCATAAAAACCTAAGCGGGGAGAATTTAATAGAATTAGGCAACGATGGTAGCATTAAACAAAAATGTCCAATTACCACTGTAATAGCCGCTAATCCTCGTATTGAATCTAATTCTTTTATTCTCTTACTCATAAAATGTTCTCCTTGTATATTGCAGATTTTGCTGTTAATAAAGGCCACTGTACTAGTGTAGTGGGAGAATTGTACATATATACGTATAGGATAGAAGGAACTATTAAAATAAAAAGTGGGGTAAACTTTAAATTTTTATTAAATTTTTGAACTCTCTTCTTTTGGTAATCTTACTTCAAATATTGTTCTTATCACATTACTTTCAGCAGAAATCGTCCCATTATGCTGCTCGACAATATTTTTAGTAATAAATAATCCAAGACCTGTACTGGCTTGTTTCGCTGTTCTTGCTTTATCACCTGTATAAAACATATCAAAAAGATAGGATAAATCTTCTTCTGGAATGCTATCTCCGTAATGAATAGTTTGTACGACAACCTCACGGTTCTATTGCAAAGTTTTAAAAAAATTAAATGACTCCAACAATAAGTTATACATATTATGCGATTGTAAATGACTTGTGTAATTCATCATACGTCGAAAAATCGAAATCTGGGTTCAGATTTCAGTTTCGTTTATATAAAGCGTGAACGGTTTCAATTCCTTTCAAGGTACGTGAAGTATGACGAGGATTTTGAAATCCTGCGGATTTGGCAAAGCGTCGCTTCACGTGTCGATGGTCCTGTTCTATGAGATTATTTAAATGTTTGATTGTACAATGATTTGTATGTTTATAAAAGCCGTTTTCTCTTAATTTTTTAAACGAGCAAAATAACGCTGGTGCCTTGTCTGTTGTTAGAACCGCTGGTTCTCCAAAAGTTTTCAACAATCTTTTCATAAAGGCATATGCAGTCTGATGATTTCGTTGTTTACGAAGTTGAATATCCAGTGTGTGTCCATCTTTATCAATTGCACGGTAGAGATAACCATATTCATGAACCCATCGCACGATAGTTGTGGGATGAACCGACACACCACGTTCCTTAAGGATCTCAGATACATCTCGATAACTTAAAGAAAAACGACAGTAATAGTCAACGGCTACCAAAATAATGTCTTGTTTGAATTGTTTTCCTTTAAAGTGGCCCATGTATCATTCTCCCCTATCATATTTTTTCTAAAGTTTATCGGAGTGTCAAAATCTTTGCAAGAGAACAATCAATGCCCTCACTTGAGAGCATTGATTGTAACCTTGGCAGCCTGCGCGATTAGTTCATTATCATAAGTAGCATCTTCCTTATCTCGGCTGGACAGAATTGCGATGATAATGGGTGCTCTATTCGGTGGCCAAACGATGGCAATGTCATTTCGTGTTCCGTAGCTTCCGGCTCCAGATTTATCATCGACTTCCCAATCTTTTGGTACGCCAGAGCGGATGAGTTTGTCTCCTGTAGCGTTTCCACGCATCCAATCCGTAAGGATTTTACGTTTGTCAGTTGGGAGCGCATTTCCGACCGTGAAAGCCTTAAGATCGGTAGCAAGTGTTTTTGCTGTACTTGTATCACGAATGTCTCCCGGAATAGCTTCGTTTAAATCTGTCTCAAAGCGATCAGCCATGGTAACCTTATCACCAATCTGTCTAAGCGCTTTTTCAAATCCTTTAGGTCCGTCTAGTTTCTTGAATAAAAGGTTCCCCGCAGTGTTATCACTGTAACGAATAGCAGCCTCCGCAATTTCCCCAAGAGTCATACCGGTATCCATGTGTTTCTCTGTAATTGGTGAATACTCGACTAGGTCATCTTTTGTATAGGTGATAACTTCATCGAGTTTGTCAATTGAATTTTGCTGTAGCACTGCTCCTGCAGCCAGAGCTTTGTAGGTAGATGCGTAAGCAAACCGTTCATTAGGTCGATAGGTTACTGTCTGATTTGTCCCAGTGTCGATAGCATAGACACCCAGTCGAGCGTCAAACTTTTTCTCGAGTTGCGCGAACTCTCGATGAGTCGCATGATTTGCATGTTTAGTTTTCTCTGCTTTTTCTTTTGCTTTCACCTGCAATGGTTCCCCTGTAAAAATTTTTACACTTGCAAGACTTAAACTTAGTATTCCAACACACATTCCTATTTTTATCATCCTCGTACTTTTCAAAATAATCAATCCTTTCATCTTTTGTAATATAGAAAATGGATGTCAAATTGGATACAATGTATCTAATTTAAGTACCAGTTTTTAAAAGTACACTTAATAGACAATTCGAGTAATGATTTTGTTCCATAATTTATAAAAAATAATTAGCTTTAAGATAAAACAGAGGGTTCTGTTGTAAAGTTTGAAAAAAGCACAAACAGGTTGGTAAATGAGGAGAAATGTTTAAGAAGTAGCTAGTAATTGTTGAAGTTCATTGTACGTTGAAAAGGCGGAGTCTCTTTGAAGACTTCGCCTTTGTTTATATAGAGCATGAATGGTTTCAATACCTTTTATCGTACGTGAGGCATGACGAAGATTTTGAAATCCTGCGGATTTAGCAAAACGTCTCTTTACATGCCTATGATCCTGTTCAATAAGATTGTTTAAATGCTTGATAGTACAATGGATTATAGTTTGATAAAATCCTTGTTTTCTTAATTTGTTAAATACGCAAAGTAATGCCGGCGCTTTGAAATGGACTATATGAAAATCCAAATTGAAGTATTGATAAATTCTCATCTAAAATTTGTACAGTAGTCAAAACAATGATTTTAATCTATTGATCTACTCTTTAAAAGGTCGATATATAAAACTCGCTGGGTATCCAGATGCTCCTGATGATGAGATAAAAGCGGGAAGGCAAATTATTATTTTCATTGAATTTATAAAACAAATAGCCGGTTAATATTTCTTAGATACGATTGGGTTCAGAGACTAAAATTGTTTTAATGGAATTAATATCTTTTCTTTCATTAGTAGTTGGATCAAACCCCATTAAGTTACCAATAGCTGTATCAAAATTTTCAAGTGCTACTTTTTCCGTAATTAAATTCGATAATTCTGGAAGGTCTATAGCGCAGGATAAAGCCTTTTCCATCATATGATGTGCTTCTCCGGTTCCAATAATTGTAATTCCTTTTGATAGTAATTCAAACGGTTTAACTTTGAACTCATAGGTATCATCAAACCCCATTGGAATAAGCCTTCCACCTTTTTCAATAAGCGGATATGCCCAGTCTAGTTGATTACCTATGGCATCAAAAATTACATCGAACTTTCTTCCTTGATTAATCCGGTAGATTTCTTCTAAGGTGAGTTTTTGCGGATGATATACATATTTGGTTATTTTTCGTGCAGCTTCTGTTCTAAAGGGACCAATTTCTGTGGCAACTGTAATTCTAGAAAGTTTTCGAGCAATCATCTGAACTAATAGTCCAATCGGTCCAGACCCTAAAACTAGAACGGAGTCATCTGGTTTTATATTAGCTTTTTCTATAACGCTAAGGACACATGAAAGAGGTTCAATTAATGTAGCTCTCTCCCATTCCATTGATTCAGGTAATTTGTAAATAAATCTATCTTCTCCAACATAATATTCTCCAAAAGTCCCATGAGAACCGATTCCTAACTGCCATTCATCGAACTCTTCGCAATAGCATGTTAAACCTTTTCTACAGTAATAACATTTCCCACAAAACTGAGTAGGATCAATTACGACACGATCTCCTACGGTTACATTTCTAACCTCTTCCCCTATTTCCACTACGACTCCAACCGATTCATGTCCCATAACCATATTTGGAGCAGCATACATCTTCCCTTTTAGTACATTCAAATCGGTCCCGCAAATCCCAGTACCATAAATCCTGACTTTTACGTCATTATTTTTTTGTATTTGAGGTTCTTCCACCTCTTTATATTCTAATGTTTTATTTTCAGTCCATACCAATGCCTTCATACTTTTCCTCGCTCCCTTTCCAATTAATTTGTTCCAATAAATTTTGGTGTAATTCTTTGGTAGAAGCTGCTATACATGATTGCTGGTTAATATAACTGAGATCTGTTAAAAGAGTTTCATCTAAAGAATTACCATATGCGTCAGTAATAATAACTCCTGCTTTTTTCGCTAGAAACACACTGGCAGCTATATCATATGGAAAGAGGTGTAAGACTTGACCATTTCCTACTCTTTGAAAATCTGGTAACAAATCTGGATAATCTTTTAGAAGTCTATTCCCGATATCTACATATGCATCCATTTGACCTGTAATAATTCGTGAAATAGAATAAGATGCACTATTAAATATAAATACGCCACCATTATTTGCTGACTCATCGATTAGATGTCCATAAGATTCAATCATTAAGTTAGTAGGATGACCATTAAACTCAAAACTCCAAAACATATTCTTAATGTCTTTGCCCTGGCTTAAGTTTGGTAATTGGCTATTATAGCCTTCAAATTCTATAGAATCTGAAAAAATATCACTATACATATAATTACCTGTTTTAAGTTCCATTAGAAACGCATATTCAATATCTTTAATTTTAGAATTGTCTTTGTATTTTGCTAGAGCAATAGAAATACAAGACATTTCAAGTCCTGCAGCTGCAGGACGAGTACCATCAATTGGATCTACAATTAAAATATATTGTGGATTTTCTCCAAAAATCTTAAGACCACCATCTTCAGTATAGAATGCAACAGATTCTTTCTTATCTGATATATAATCAAGGACCGCATTTTCTGCTGCAGTATCAATATTAAACTGTGCATCTCCACCTGGAGAGTACCCATTAACTATACGGTTTTTCAAAGTTCCCTTTTGATTTTTCACCTTATTATATACGTATTTTCCTAACTCAATAATATAGGTTTTCACTTGATCTCCTCCAATAGATGAGTTAATTTATAACACAGTTCTTCTGCCTCACTTAGAGTAATAGTAAGGGGTGGACGAATTTTAAACACATTTCCGTATCCATATCTAGATGTTCTGATAATTATGCCATGATCCATAGCACGTTTTGCAATATGATTTGTAAGCTCAACATCAGGTTCATTATTATCTTTTACTATTTCAACCCCAATCATTAAACCTACACCTCTTACATCTCCAATAAACTTAAATCTTTCTTTCATTTTTTCTAAACGTTCCATAATATAATTTCCAACCACAGTCACATTTTCCAAAAATCCAGGTCTTTGTAATATATCAATTGTGGTACATGCTGCTGCAGATGCCATTACATTCGATCCATAAGTAAAAGAATGATGGTGACCAGGCATACCCACATACTTCTCTTCAGTAAGGATAGCTGCAACTTGGAATCCAGTTCCACCTAAACCTTTAGCTACTGTCATCATATTAGGTTGTACATCAAAGTAATCAGCAGCAAACATTTTACCTGTTCTACCAAATCCCGTTTGTATCTCATCAAAAATTAATGCAATATCGTGTTCTTCACATAATTTTTTCAACGATTTGAAATATCCCTTAGGTGGAACAATATTTCCTCCATTTCCTGATATCGGCTCAACCATAATAGCTGCAACATTCCCTGTACTTGCATATTCAATAAAATCATTAATTCTCTCGACACACAACATTCCACAAGAATCAGATTTTTGATTGTAAAAACAACGCAGGCAATAAGGATCTGGGACTTGCAATCCAAAGGAAAATTGAGGTGGGAATGGTTCTCTTCGAAAAGCATTTCCTGAAAGGGCTGACATCATATATGTTTGTCCCAAATGGCTGCGGAATAAAGAAATAACATCACGTTTCCCGGTATTGTATTGTGCCATTTTAATAGCGCCTTCATTCGCCGCTGAGCCACTGCTAACTTTTGGGTGTGCCCTTGTGAGATTGCTAGGAGCAATTTCAACAAGTTTCTCGGCTAATTTATTTACAGGGTCTGTTTGATAAGATGAAGTAACATGAATAAGATTATCCATTTGATTTTTTACTACATCAATCACTTCTTTATTGCTGTATCCTAAATTCAAATTAAATGTAGCTGATGCGCAGTCAAAATATTTATTTCCATCCTGATCGTAAAGGTAGATACCTTCCCCTCTCTCCATAACGACATTGTCTACTTTGTAATACAGACTGTCAGGGTTTGTTAAACTTTTAACTTTACCATTCATTTTTACAACACTCCTATTATTTTAGTAATGTTAAAATTTATGTGTTAGGGGGCCCAACCTAACTAATAATGGATTATGACTGTATTTACTATGCACCACAATTTGAAAATTGTTATTAAATAACAGTCTCATAATATAATGTGAAATATCCGTACTACAAGTTAAATTAAGGTAAATTATGTTGAGAAAATAAAAAATACAAAATTTTTAAAAAAATCATAAAAAAAGGTAGTATAATTAAAAATTGTTAACATTAAAAATTTAAATTTTGAAATTTTAATTTTTTCTATATAATAATATTGGTAATATCTAGATATTAGAGGTTTATTATATGCAATTGATTTAAACAATAAATATATTATTAATAAGGAGGAGAAATAGTTGCTAAAACGTTTACTTTGGATAAGCTTCTTTTCGTACATGTTAATCGCTTTTACCTTAGTTATCATTGGTGCAATGCTACCTGAAATTCTAATTCACTATAAGCAAAATTATAGTAATGGTGGTTTACTCATCTTTGGTCAATTTGTTGGTTTTTTACTTGGTGTACTTAGCATGCCTATTCTAGTTAGAAAACTAGGACGTAAAAATGTAGTTCTCCTGGGTTTAATTATGATTAGTCTTGAGCTTTTTACATTTTTTCTACCAAATTGGTATTTTCTTTTTCCATTAGTCGGATTAGCAGGATATGGAGCTGGATTAGCGGAATCTTGTATTGGCACAATCATTTTAGTTACATTTCAAGAAAAACAAGCCACAGCAATGAGTAAACTAGAAGTTGCGTTTGGATTAGGTGCACTATTCATGCCACTTTTCTCCAGCGTACTTATAGGTAAGGGTATTTGGGAATATGCATTTTTGATATTAGGATTGAGCTCATTTTTAGTTATGCTCGGATGGAAGGTATTGTCTTTTGGTGAAGTCGATGAATTTCTTATAAAGAATACCAATACTAATACATCTGTTAATAAAACAACTGGTTCTTATACTAAAAAGACGTTTTTAATCATTACATTTTCTGCGATATATTTCTTCTGTTATGGTGGAAGCGAAGTATCTATTGTTCATTTTTTGCCTTCAATTTTCATGGAAGAGTGGGAAGTCCCTAATTCTCTTGCAACACTGACTGTAACTGTTTACTGGATGGCAATGGTAATAGGGCGTGCGTTAACAGGTGTTATCTCTGAAAAGCTTACCTATAACACGTTTTTACTTTTAATTAATATTGGAGGCCTAATTGTACTTATATTGCTAGCCATTAGTGGAAATGTTTGGTTGGGTTTCTTTCTATGCTTCTTTCTGGGGTTATTTATGGCAGCAATGTTTGCGATTGCCTTAATTATCACAAACCTATATTTTCCTGGACAAACAGAAAAGACAACCAGTATATTATTAGCTACCAACGGTCTTGGTGGCTCATTAATTCCAATTATTATAGGACAGAGTATGGATAAGTACCCTGCTCAAATTACTTTTTGGCTATTTGCCTGTATAATGTTAATAATGTTAATATTGATAATTGGAATTCAAATTTTGGGAAATACTCGTTTATCAGTTATACGAGAACATGATAATAATCATAAAATTTAGATTTAGGGTTCTGATGCAAATTTATGAAGAAGAACATGGATAATAGTAGATTTCTAGTGGAATCGTATTTTATACTATAAGTCCAAATACTTGGTGGATGAACTTTTTCTGGTTTTGGACAGACTGATTCTGTAAATCAACCTGCCCCATTTTTTTCTATATAACAAGATGTAAGTAGTCCAATATAAAAAACCATTATGCAAAAGGAAACACCTACGCAGAACCGTAGCTTAGGTGTTTCCTTTTTGTTTATAGAGCATGCTCGGTCAGTCATATTCCTATAAAGATAGTAAAAAACATAAAATCAGACATCTTTTGAAAAATATTAAAGACTATTTCAATAATCACCAAAAAACGGTACATTTTCTATATAAATACATTTTAGGAGGTGATTATATTGAAAAGTTCCTTTAGCTTATTATTGGCTGTTGTGGTGGCATGAACAATGGCATTGGGTGTAAGTGACTCAAATTTACATGTGGATTCTCCTCCCAAAGAAAAATTTCCGTAACAAATAGTATCAAAAAATCTTGGAAAGCAAACAACAGTAAATTTTGAGAGCTATATAAAATCACATCCCATTTTATCTAAAATTTCAACTCAATTGTATTTGCTAAGACACATAAATATGGTGATTTTACTTTCTTATATAAACTACTAAATCAGGAGTAATTGTATCCGCTCTGTACGAAAACTACCTAGAAATACAACCTATATATATCATTTGTAAAATGGAATTGAGCAAAGATGAAAAGTACATCAAAGTTGATGTATTAGTAAAGTAAATTTCATAGAATTATAGGATTGTTTCTGTACTTTACGAAAATTAATTTTTTAAAGGAGCCGAAAAATGAGCCGAAAAAGAAAGATATTCACTTTTATATCCGCATTTGGTATAGGTTTAGCAAGTTATACTAATTGTACTGCTGCAGAGGTTTTAGACAACACTTCATTAAGAAATACTGGAGACATAATAAATCCTTCTACTACATCAAACACTCTTCAAGTAGCAGCTGTTGCTAAAGAGATGAAACCCTTTCCACAGCAAGTAAACTACTCTGGTATTATTAAACCGAATCATGTTTCGCAAGAAAGTTTGAATACTTCAGTTAAAAATTATTATAATAATTGGAAAAATAAGTATCTAAAGAATGATCTTTCTTCACTTCCAGGTGGTTACTACGTCAAAGGAGAGATTACAGGAAATGCAGACGGCTTTAAACCGTTAGGAACTTCAGAAGGACAGGGTTATGGTATGATAATCACGGTTTTAATGGCAGGTTATGATTCAAACGCCCAAACTATTTATAATGGCTTATTTAAAACAGCGAGAGCTTTTAAAAGTTCCGAAAATCCCAATTTAATGGGTTGGGTTGTAGCCGATAGTAAAAAAGCTCAAGGGCATTTTGATTCTGCGACAGATGGGGATTTAGACATTGCTTACTCACTTCTTATTGCTCATAAGCAATGGGGGTCAAATGGCACAATCAACTATTTGAAAGAAGCTCAAAATATGATTACAAAAGGTATTAAGGCTAGTAATGTGACCCAAAATAATAGTTTGAATTTAGGTGATTGGGGTTCAAAGAGTACATTTGATACTAGACCTTCCGATTGGATGATGTCTCATTTAAGAGCTTTCTACGAATTTACAGGAGATAAAACTTGGCTTAATGTTATTGATAATCTCTACAATACTTATTCACAGTTTACAAATAAATACTCGCCAACTACAGGATTGATTTCTGATTTTGTTGTAAAAAATCCACCACAGCCTGCGCCTAAAGACTTTTTAGATGAATCAAAACATACCGATGCATACTACTATAATGCGAGTCGTGTACCACTCCGAATTGTTATGGATTATGCAATGTATGGAGAAAAGAGAAGTAAGGTGATTTCTGATAAGGTCGCTACGTGGATTAAAAATAAAACAAAAGGTAACCCATCTAAAATTGTGGACGGTTATGAACTAAATGGAACAAACATTGGTGATTATCCAACAGCTGTGTTCGTTTCACCATTTATTGCTGCTGGTACAACTAACAGTAATAATCAAGCGTGGGTTAATAACGGATGGGATTGGATGAAGAATAAAAAAGAAAGCTATTTTAGTGACAGTTATAATTTATTGACCATGTTATTCATAACTGGTAATTGGTGGAAACCGACACCCGATGAAAAAAACATACAAAATCCAACAAAGTCAGAAATTCAGTCTGAATATAAGGAATAGAATCCATATGCAGTATTTGAACTACTCCCACTTCTATAATTGGGAGTAGTTCTATGAATACTGAAAACCTGCTTTGGTACAAAAACTCTAAAACTTTTGCAAGTAAATCTCCTAAACTTGGACATACTGATAGTAGGACTCTAGAAAAAGATGTGTGATCAGCATAGAAAAAGGAAAAATTGTTCAAATGGAACCTTTTTATTTTTGATTAAGTAAGTGCAGATTAATTCTATCTCGAATTGCTTCTTTAATAAATTCTTCGATGGAACTGTTTGTTTCTTCTACAATTTTTGTTATAGATTTATACTCGTTACGTGTGAGAGTTACCGGCCTTGTTACGGTATTACTATCTAAATATACACTATGATTAACACGTTGTATCAGTTTTCCTTCTATTATATAGGGTGCTAAACTATCCATCCATTCGGTCTGCATTCCAGATGGTAATGATACTAGAGATTGACGAATATCAAAATACCAAAATTCATCTTCTACTGATATTTTTAAGTTTCTCGGAGACACATACTGTAATATAAGATCGATAAATCGAAAAATATCACTTCGTAATTGATCAGATTTAGGAAATCGGAATTTCACAAATCTTTGATGATGACTTCGCGGTTGATCAGATAAAACATAGACAGGCTCATATCCTACTTTTATTGCATCCCCTAACGTCATGTCATTCCCAAATTCATCACGAAGTATGATATCTCCACGTTTTGGAATCGAGATAATACGTGCTAACGTATTCCCTTTCATAAACCTTTGTAATAATACTACATTATGCTTTTGCGAGTATGTATAGATCGTATTTTTCCGCTCTATTTGTTGTACTAATTCACGGATGTCATCTTCTTTTACAAATTTTGTTTTACGATTACGATGCTCCTGTATAGTACAAGCTAACTCTCCTTCTTCTATCCATTTTTCAAGTTGATACATACTGATATGATACGCTTTGCTTGCTTGATATAGAGTAATTCCTTCTACCTCAAGTTCTTCTTTTAATTTCTCTACCTCTTCTCTTTTAAATAAAAAACTTCCATCTAAACGCCATGTATCCTTATTAATTGGATTTAGTTGTCCCTGTTTCATCAAATTATTAAATGTGAAGTGACTAATATCTAAGTACTCTTTTACTTCATTCGTGGTCATATTTATTTCATATATACTAAGCATTTACGTTCCCCCTAAGATTCCATTTATATATAAAAGAAATAATATTATTATGTAAATTATAATTCATAAAATAGATAATTTAAATTTATTATAACATAAATAAAAGTAAACTATTTAAATAGACATCTAATAACTAGATATAATTTATAATTAAATTCATTTTTACTATAGTATAAAACGAACGGATAAGAATGAATAAAAGAAAAGTAATAACAACCATAGAAAATGTGCAATTTTCTATAGTTATTATTTGTTTACTAATAAATTAATTTTAATTTATTTACACAACTAGTTTCACATGTATATAGGTTATAATGGTAATAGAATGTAATTCAGTTAGGAGTTGATGTATGATGAAATTTGAAATAAATCCATTACATAATGATAATTCTTTAAAAATTGTTGGAAAACAAAAACATGACTTCGCAAATATAATTGCAATTTGGAATGAAGATATTCTCAAAAAAGCGGAGCACAGAAAAGAAAACAATGAACGAGAAGATAAACAAACGTATGATGGTTTTTCTGATGAGGAGATACTGTACTACTATTTAAACCGACAAACTCATTTTGATAAGGAAAAACGGATAAAGGATAATTCACGTGTTTTATATGCACGTGATCTAAGTCAATTCTATTTTTTTATTAAACAAAGCAAAGAGTTTCTGCAGCAAGATGTAAAAGATTACGAAGATGGTCGTGTATGGAGGAATCTACGAAAACGTCATATCCGTAACTATCAGAGGTGGTTGTCAGAAGAGGCAGTTTCCTATCAATCCAAGGAGAAATACAAACCATCCACAATAAGTAGAAAGCTAGGTGTAATTCGTTCCTATTTAAAATGGCTATATGGAATCGGATATATTCAGGAGCCACTTCATGTAGAAGTATTAAGTACCACAGTAGGCAAGCATCATAAACCAAAGAGGGATTTATCCTATGACGAAGTAAAGCAGTTACTTCGCTATTATCAGGATAACGAGATTAATTATGCTTTATTATCTATTCTTGCGACAACGGGGTTACGTGTCGCGGAAGTTGCTCATGCGAAGTGGGAAAACCTTGAATTTGATTCAATACGTGATCGGTATTACTTGGCTGTAGATACAAAGGGTAATGGTGAAAGAATTGTTTCTATTAATAAGGAGATTTTTCATCGTATTGTTGCTTTTCGTATGCGCCGACGACTTCCTATTAATATAGGTAATAAAAATGGTGGTACCATCTTTCAAACTAAAAATCATACAGCATATCGAGAAAATTATTTATCTCAGTACATTACAAAGATTATTAAGGATACGGAGCTATCGTTTACGAAAGATATTAGAATAACGCCTCACTTCTTTAGACACTTTTATGTACAGTACTTGTACGATTACAAAGAGTTACCACCACATCTTATCGCAGCCGCAGTAGGTCATAAAGATGATAGAACGACAAAAGAAAATTATTTAAAGCAACGTTTAATTAAGGATAAGGATGCGGGGAATTTAATTGGTGAAGATGAATTTTAATATGTAATTAATACATATTAAATTCAAAAAAAGGAAAGGTGAAACTGATATTGGTTTCACCTTTCCTTTTTAATTGTTTTAAATATTTATACTGCATAGACTTCAATTTTTGTAGGATTAGAAAAGCGACGTTCTAATTCCTTTTTGATTTTTTCAATAGCAAAGAACGCAGAAGATGCATATACAGTGATTCCTTTTTTTATAAAAGTATTACCCGTTATTAAAATGTATCTTATTGAATATGATGAAATCACACTCTCACCCTTTCACATATCTATTGTATTTAATATATATGCTGACAGATGTGGATATATTCTCAAAAGATATAAGGGAAGTAGACAAGTGGTATGAAAGGTTTTTTTTGCACCAAAACTAAAGAGCCGCTTCTGAATAGATATAGGAGCGGCTCTTTGAATGTAGTTGCTGGATTCATTGAATTTCATGCATTATAATAATATCTTTCGGATTTCTTCTGTACTTAGACCTGTGAATTTCGCAATGTCTGCTAACGGCATACCATTCTTATGCATACCACGAATTAATTGTGCACGCTCAGCTAATTTACCTTCTTCTTTACCTTCCTCATGAGCATGAGCTATTTTAGCTTGTTCATCTAGAAGTACTTTCTCACGAGCTTCATAAGCTGTTCGGAAAGAAGAATCATGGCTCATATTTTCCCATTTATTTATTGCCTTTTGTAAAATTGGATCTTGATTCATCGCAATCTCCTCCAATGTCTGAGTTAAGTGTTCATCTTCATGGGCTGGTAACAATAACATCCAACGGACAAATGTATTTTCCCATGGATTTACTTTTTCTTCACGCCATTGTTTCACTAATTTTGGAATCTCTACAAAATGGATTTCAATATCGTCACTTAAAACCTGTTGTGTTTTCGAATTCCATAATTGTCCGATGGTGTGAAATGAGTCTTCATAAGAAAATAATATGAAATCTAATAAGTTAATGGTAATTGTTTTCCGAAGTGAACGATATGGCATACCTTCTTGCATTTGGGATGTATAGAGCTTACTCCAATAGTATAAAGAGCGTTTTACCATATCATGTGTATTTCGGAGTTGAATCTCAATATTCACTTGCGTTCCATTGTCGAGTGTTGCTAATAAGTCTAGTATGGATAACTTATCATCTTCATAAGACTTATGGAGATGTGGGTCTTCCAATTGTAGTGATGAAATAGGTGTATCTAAAGATTCTTCTAAGATAGCGTTTAAAAATCCAATTAAGATTTCTTCATTCCCCTTTGTTCCAAATAACTGTTTAAAAGCAAAATCAATTCGTAAATTTACTAATTTTGTGGACATGGGTTTCCTCTCCCTGTCGTTTCTTTTTCTTAGTATTATTGTACAAGATAAATCGATTTGTATGCAAATCCCGTTTCTGTTGCAAAGTTACCCAAAACATAGTGAATCTAGGGTTGCATTGTTAAATGGTTATGCAACCATTAATAATTCCTGTAATTCGTTATACACCGAAAAGGCGGAGCCTATTTGAAGACTTCGCCTTTGTTTGTATAGGGCATGAATGGTTTCAATGCCTTTTATTGTATGAGAAGCATGCCGAAGGGTTTGAAATCCCGATGACCTAGCAAAACGACGTTTCACATGTCGGTGGTCTTGTTCTATACGATTATTCATATGTTTAACGGTACAATGAACAGTGCTTTTGTAAAATCCTTTCTCCTTTAACTTTTTAAATGCACAAAGTAACGCTGGCGCCTTATCTGTTATCAGAACCGTTGGTTCCCCAAAAGTTTTAACCAATCTTTTCATAAAGGCATATACCGCCTGATTATCTCGCTTTTTACGAAGTTGAATATCAAGCGTATGGCCTTCTTTATCAATCGCACGATATAAATAACACCATTTTCCTTTGACTTTTATATAGGTTTCATCCAGTTTCTAAGATAAGTGTACGTTCTTCTTTTTCTTCTTCCATATTTGATAGATCAGGTTACCATATTCATGAACCTAGCGCATGATGGTTGTTGGGTGAACAGACACCCCACGTTCCTTCAGTATTTCAGTTACATCACGATAGCTTAAAGAAAAACGACAATAGTAGCTTGTTTGAATTGTTTTCCTTTAAAATATCCCATTTGTTACGCTCCCGTTCATCTTTTTCCAAAGTGTACTTGAGTTTCGAAAACTTTGCAACAGAATCCCCTTAGTGATACTTTATATTTTTTCATTTATTCCTTGATTTGGTATTATTAATTTCTTTATTTGAAATCGATAAATTATAAATGAGCATATCACTATAACGATTGTTAGCGTTCCTAATGCCATTACTAACAATTGATATCCAATGTAATCTAGTAAAAAGCCAATAAGCACTAAAAATAATTGCAATACTGTTCGATCTAACATAGTTTTCAACGAAAAAAATCTTCCATGGAGCTCAGAGGGTATCGTTTGTTGAGAAAAAGTATATAAAAGAGGATTGAAAATTCCATAAGCTAATCCAAATAAACCAAATGCAAAAATAGATAAACTAATAATCGAAAATGACAGTAACCATTGAGAAATCCCCATAAAAAAACAAATTAACAAAAGAATTTTTACTGGTTGTAAGCTATGTCTTACAAGTTTCTTAACAAAAAAACCAGCTATTAAAATACTAGTCCCTTCTACAAAATAAAGAATACCCATAATAGAGGAATTACTTTGATGACTAATTTCTATTACAAATAAATTAAAACCAGAAATGAAAATTAATGGGATAATTGATAAGATAAGAACCATTTTTAGTAAATAATTTTTATGAAATAACGGAATAATTTCTCTAAAATGAAAAGTCGATTTTGCTGTTCCTCTCTGAAAATCGTCTTCTTTTACAACTAATAATTGATTTAATATATATAGAAGAACATAAGCTATTAAAGCGATTAAAAACAATGTATATAATGGAGCAATAGTTAATAACACACCAGCTAAAACCGCACCAAATATTCGAGATAAAGTTACAATATTTACATTAATAGCATTAACCATTATAAGTTGGTCTGTATGTATAATCTTTGGTATAATCGACTGAATCGTTGGATTAAAAAAAGAAGCTGAACAGCCAATACCAATACTATACACAAGCATCCACCAAAGAGAATCTGTATAGATAGCCAAGAGCATACATATAACCGAAATAATTCTCATAATACCAACTAATTGTAATACCTTTGTTTTAGACGTCGAATCAATATAGCGCCCGGCATAAGGTCCTATTAATACTCCTATAACCCCACCAATTACAAGAAAAAAAGCTTGAAAAAAAGAAGATGTCAAATGAAGTTGTAGAAACCGTAAATTACCGATAGTACCAAACCATATACCTAATTGAAATACCAGTTGACTAAATAATACAATGCTTAAATTTTTATTCCTGAATAAAATTTTATAATCATTCACACTCTAAATCTCTCCCTTAAATCGAAAGTCTCTTCCTTTATTAACAGCTTCTCGACTAATATTTCCAAGCCCAGAAATTCCACAGACGATCTCAGACTCTTTGTTAAGTTCTAATATCTCTTCCACAAGTTCATCATTTGCATGTGCTATAAAAAAAGCCCCTAATTGTAACCAAGAAGCTACTAAATAAAAAGTTTGACTCAAATGTCCTACATCCATCATCACAATACGATATACTCGTGGACTTTTATACTTCCACATAGGTCGTTCTAAACAAGCTGTATAGAAAAATAAAACAGCTGCTCCTTTTACATACTCTTGTCCAGCTGCCATATCAATAACTGTACTTGAGATATCTTCTTGTCTTACTATATCCAGGGAATGATTTTTAACATTGTAATGATATAAACCTTTCTTTATTCCTTTTACGTTAAAAATATAAGGATATACTTCAATAGGATGCCTTGCACCACCCGAAGGACTAGTTTTAAACAAGTTTTTCCCTATTCCAATATCTCTTTTACAAGAGTTTGCTCCCCAAACAAGATAAAGTATTGTAGATAACTCTTGTACTGTTATGGGATCATCCGAAAAAGAACGAACAGTTTGTCTTTTTAAAAGTGTATTTAGAAAGTCACCACTTAAATTAAAATTCGGTAATGGTAAAGGTATTTCTTCAGAATCTACATATATCTTATACAAAGAAGGTGCTAAAGCATTTTCTTTTTTTGCTAATAATCGTTCATAATCTTGATTAACATTTAAATATTGGTCCTTATGAAGTAATCGTGTATTAAAATGGAAATATTTAGCTGAAGTACCCCATTCTTTCCAGCTAGATAACAAAAACTCTTCTTGTTCCTCTGGAGATCCTTTTTTAATTAATATATGAGCTTTTAATAAAGTTTCTATTATTTCTTCTAGTTGCTCTTGTGTGTATACTATACTATTATCATTTAATAACCCGTTTATTGCCTCACTTACACTTACCCACTCTTTAAATATATTTAAAACAGGAAAGATCGAAGGTTCTAAGCTATATTGCTCATGTCTTATGTAATCATCTATCATAAAATGACCATCTTTCCAAAAATAAAGTATATTTTCTGCTGTTTTTAATTGCATATAAATATCTCCTAACTGAATATAACTATATTATATAAATTAAAATCAGTATAAAAAAATAAACGACTGACGTTTCTTCGTCAGTCATTTATTTTTTAAGCTACTTATTTTGTTGGTGAAGTCTCTCCGTGTTCTGAATTTACACGAGTTTGATACTCACTAACACAAGGTTTTAAAATACTCATATGTACACCTCCAAGATTTTCTACTATTTGTACTATCATTATAATTATTACATAAATGGAAAAATTAATCAATTAATTATCAGAATTTTAAAAATCATTAAAATCCGGTTCTGGTGCAAATACTTAGGAAAGATATAAAGAGGCAAAAAGTTTCCTAGTGGAATCTAGTCTTAAGCAGCAATTCCAAATAGTTGATGGATGAACTTCACTTGATTTTGGACAGACTTGTCCAGTAAAACAAGTTGCCCTTTTTTTACCATATGCATAGCTTCTATTCCAGAAATAATGGATGTAGCTGTGCGAAAGGATTTCAATCCTAACATCGAACGAACTGGCTTTTTAATAAACCGATGATCTTGTTCCACTATGTTATTGAGATATTTCACTTGCCTTAGTTGGATGCCTAATGGCATCTTTTTTTCTTTTCTCAATTC
>NZ_KB895723.1:0-40415 GCF_000374965.1 Bacillus sp. 95MFCvi2.1
TCAATCCTAACATCGAACGAACTCGCTTTTTAATAAACCGATGATCTTGTTCCACTATGTTATTGAGATATTTCACTTGCCTTAGTTGGATGCCTAATGGCATCTTTTTTTCTTTTCTCAATTCTTCAACTGCTATAGGATAAGCTGGATTCTTATCGACTGTCACGACACGAGGCTCAGAAATATGAAAAGACTGCAAAGCTTTCTTGAAGAATCGCTTTGCAGCCTTGTGGTTTCTTGCTTTGCTTAGGTAAAAATCGATGGTGTTTCCTTTCGAATCGACAGCACGATACAGGTACATCCATTAACCTTTGACCTTCACATACGTCTCATCAACTCGCCAAGAATCATTGGTTGTCTTAAGATGACACCTTAATCGCTCATCTAATTCAGGGCCATATTGATGAACCCAGCGCATGATGGTTGTATAAGCAATAAATAGCCCGCGTTCTTCCATCATTTCGACTAAATCACGAAAACGGAGGTTGTATCGTAGATACCATCTTACGGTTAATAAAATAATATCAGGTTGATAATGTTTCCACTTGAATAGATTTTGTTTTTTCATACTGATCACGTCCTTTTTTAGAGTACTAGTATCAGTATGTCCAAGTTTGGGAGATTACTTCCAGATATTTCGAATTTTTTGCAACAGAACCGTGATTCTTACCTAGAAAATTTAATTACTCGGAAATTATCTCCTTGTATATTTCTAATATCTAAAGCTTCTCTATCGTTAGTATGTCCTGTTAAATAAACAGTTTCTGAATCCTTTTTTACTACAAACATTGCATGATAGTAACTTCCTCCTGATTTTTTTTGAAGTTGTATAACATCTCCAACTTCAATATCTCTCATAATATTTAATTTATCTGGTGTAATTACTTTTTGAGTATTACTCCAAAAGGTATAAAAATCTTCGACGTTTATCCATGTGCTAGATTCAGTAAAAATATTATCTCCTTGTTTTTTGCTGTACCAGTAATTTTTATTTGAATCAATTCCTGAAGGTTGTATAGTTGATGGAAGTGTTTCTTTTATTCCGCCAGCTTTTAGAATTTGAGAGACATAATTCATACAATCATTTGGATCCCATTTTGCATAATCAGGATTCCTATTATTCCACCAGTTATTTACATAATCTAATGCATTTTTTATATTAAGTTGTTGATTTTCGTTTAAGTTATTAGTAGCTAATTCATCTTGGCTTTTTTGATAATTATCTATTGTTGATGCTAAAGCAATTGTACTGTCTAGCGGATTTTGAGTGACCAAAATACCAAAAAATAATGTTGTGCACATTATTTTTTTCTTAAATTTCATACAAACCTCTCCTTACTGTTGATTTTTTGAATTTAAGTATATTGTGTTAGTGATATCGCGTACATTTTATTTAATTAAGAGATTCCTTTGTTTTATTTTTTTAATAGGCTATTTATGTTAATCCGAAATAAAATTTATTAAATACGGGTTATTTTTATATTCTACAATAAACCTAATATTTGTAAATTTTTCTGCGAATTAACGGAGAAACCTTTTAAAAAAAGTTGAGAAACAATTGTTATAAATAATAACCCATTTAATTCTATTATAATTCCTCATAAACATTATTTTGGGGTCCAGCCGCACATCCATCAACTTAAGGATTTGGACTATTCTTGTAGTTAAAAGCACGTTACCATTCTCTTATATTAATGAGAAAGGGGGACGTGCTTCTTATGAATATGCATCAAAAGGTTCTGTTGCAGAGTTTCTTAAGAGATAAAAATTTAGGTTGAGCGCAATTGAATCTCAAGCAATTGTAAGTAACTTTTGCAATTCATTGTACGTTGAAAAACCGCAGTTTGGTCGCAAACGGCGGTTTTGTTTATATATAGCATGAATGGTTTCGATTCCTTTCAAGGTACGTGAAGCATGACGAAGATTTTGAAATCCTGCGGATTGGGAAAAACGTCGCTTGATATGGTTCTGGTGCAAAAAATCTATAAAACTTGGACATACTGATACTATTACTCTAAAAAGGTGTGTGATCGGTATGGAAAAGAAAAATTTGTTCAAATGGAAGCACTATCAGCCTGATATTATCTTATACGGGATCAATCTGTCCAAAATCAGAAAGAGTTCATCCATCAATTGTTTGAACTTGTGGCATAAAATACAATTCTGTTAGGAATATATGCGTTTTACTGGTTTTCATTTTATCTTTGCACCAGAACCTTTTTCCGTGTGCTGTTGTTGTATCAAGCCAAGCTTTTTTTAGACTTTTCAAGTTTACTCCTTTTTGAGAAATGAGTTCGGCAATTTCAATTAAATCTTTTGTAGAACGAGAAAGACGAGTCAAATCTGTTACTACTACTGTATCTCCTTGGCGTAGAAATTCTAACATACGATTCAACTCAGGACGATCTCGTTTAACTCCTGTTATTTTTTCAAAGAAAATACGCTCACAACCGGCTTCTTTTAATTGTTGTTCTTGGCGATCTAAATTTTGATCAATCGTAGACACTCGCATATATCCAAATTTCATGTAATTCTTCCTTTTTTTATTTTTATTGTATCAAAAATGTCTTTTATTATATATTGTTACAAATAATTTTGTTACACATTTTTGTTACGCCGAGATTGCTGGTTTACTTGACTTCATATTTTGATACAAACTGCTGTAACAAAAATGGTCGTTTTAGTTACAATCCTTAGCTTACAAAAATCAAGGTTTTCACTTCCGAAAAATGTCTTAACGTGGTTTTTATGTCATTTGGCTGGCGGGACCCCATGCCCATCAAGCTAAGGTTGGGTCTTCCATGAACTTCCGTTCTTGTTGCCTACATGGACTCACCATATCAAAAAAAGAAAATTGTACGTTTAGAAACAATTTAGACAAAAATTAACCGGTTCACTATACGTTAAGGAACCGGTCGCCTATTTTATTGCTTTTTCATTGAATCCTTATCTTGTAACGGACGTAGATTATTAACGTTTGTTTTTTTCTTCAAGCTCCATACATAATCACCCGTTAATGTGATATGTTCCCAACCAAGGGGAGATAGGTGTTAAAGATACTCCTCAGGAATATCTACTCCCTTTGAGCGCAAAGCCTCTACTGCACGTGATAT
This sequence comes from Bacillus sp. 95MFCvi2.1, assembly GCF_000374965.1. Classification (NCBI taxonomy): domain Bacteria; kingdom Bacillati; phylum Bacillota; class Bacilli; order Caryophanales; family Bacillaceae; genus Bacillus; species Bacillus sp. 95MFCvi2.1. The sequence goes on from NZ_KB895723.1 coordinate 3,114, forward strand.
AATTAGCGAAATTAATTCTAAGCATTAGGCAATCCACATTCCATTTGCCGACTCTTAGTTTTAAATCCAAGTTTTTCATAGAAACTTATAGCCTTCTCGTTAAACTCTAAAACATTTAACTCTACACTGATTGCCTGTATTTCTTTTGCATACTCAAATGCTTTCTGAACCAATGTTTTTCCTATTCCTGTTCCTCGACATATTTTACTTACACCAATATTGCGGATAAAGAGGATTTTTCGCTCAAGTAATATTGGATTATTGGCTAATTCTTTAATATCTAAAATCATGTAAGCAAGAACCTCTTTATTATTGTCCTCTACTACAAATACCTCTACGGTTCTGTCGTTAAGCCATGCTTCGTACGTATTTCGTTCCAAAGAAACTAAAGTATCAGCGTATAAATCTGGTCTTCCTTCTATATGTAACTGTTGAACTTGTTTTTTTAATTTTGATATACCTTTAAAATCCTCGTCAGTTGCCATCCTCACTACAAACGGTAAAACTTCATTAGACATATTTAGTTCTCTCCTTAATATTTAATTTAAAATATAACCCTCTTTTAGCAACTTAACAATGAATACCTTATTCATGTAAGGTTAACATAACACCACTTATGGGTAAGCAATCTATCTTGAAACTTACTAAATTCACTTATAACACACATTATATATGAGTTAAATGAACATTATAGCCAAGAAAATAAAAGCAGTAAAAATATGGCTAAACGTAAACAGTATGCTTTCATTTGTAATTGAATGCGAAAGTTTGGAATTATGACGAATAATTTTTTTCATTATAGAACCATATAGGATTGAAATTACTATAAGTACAAATAGTAAAGTTAAAAATTTCATCCTATTATAGTCCACAGTTGTTGCTGTCATAATAGCAGGTTTTATGGCAAAGAAATATACCATTAGATACATAAAGACATTCAAAGTACTATATACTAAAAAATTTAAAATTTTTTTGTTCAAACTGATCCTCCTTCACCCTTCAATTAGTAATAAACTCATTTATGTGGAATTTTTATCCAACATATAGTATAGCATTTTAGAAGAACTCTTCTTAATTTAATTTACATAGTTGATTTTTTGAATACACTCTTTCTGTACCAAATCTTTTGTATTTTCATTAGAAAATATATATCCTTTAGATCATATCAGGTTGTTTGTAACGGTATACTTTTATAGACAATCCAAAGGCTCTCCACATCTTTGAATACGTAGTAATAAAAAGTGAATCAAAAGGTGTACCTGTTGATACTGTACAAACAAATTAGTAATAAATTTCTCAATATAGATATTGTCACTGATTTTAGATATAATATTCAAAATTAACAGTTAATGTAATATGATAAAAAAGTGATGGTTATCACCCTAGTTGTTTCTCCTTATGCCATAGATAAGACCGAGTTCTGTTCTTATCTTTTTTATTTATATATTTTCTCGGGGGATGAATAGGTAGACTTAATAGGGGTACAGCCGCATGCCCATCAAGCTAAGAAATTTTAGTACCCCCAAGTACAAAAAACGGTTATTCTTTCTAAACTAAACGAGCAAGATCAGAAAGGATAACCGTTTTTTGTGTTGATTTGGAATAAAGATTGATAAAAATAAGAATTTTAATAGTTATTAATCTATATACACAAATAAAACATTTAGAACGAATTAAACTGTTGGTAAACTATCTAAATAACAACTAAGCACTCATTTGCTTTCTATAATAAATATAAAAAATTCCATACATTAGCAAAAGAATAAGTAAAACTTGTATTTCAACATTTTCTTGTAAAATAGTAGCTATCGGTTCTGGAAGATATGGGGATTTTTGAGCACCACCTAGACCTAATGCTTTATTAAAAATTCCAATTATACAAAAGAAAAAGATCCCTGACCAACTTGCTATAATTGCTTTATGTTTAATATCTTTATCTCTTTCATCATCTTTAATCCAAGGAGCTGATCCTTTATCACTTGTAAAAAATCCATTAATATAAGCCCACAATATAGCCCCCACAAAATATACTAAATAATTCATAATTCTATACTCCTTTCTTAAAAAAAAGTTCATCTACTGTTGTATTCAATACTTCTGAAAGACTAAAAGCTAATTTTAATGTAGGATCATACTTATTATTTTCAATTGCATTGATTGTTTGTCTACTTACCCCACATTTATTAGCCAAGTGTTCTTGCGACAATCCCTTTTTCTCTCTCAAATCCTTTATAATATTTTTCATATCTCTTCTCCATTTTTCATAATCAAAATGTCAAAAGTTTTTTACATATCAATTGTAAAAAATCTCAATTGTATTGTCAAATGTTTTTGACATAACACATTAAATATATTTGTAACTTTTTAATGAAATTTGGTAAAAAAGACGGTGCTAATCCATATTTAAAAGTAAACAAAAAGAAGTTATAATATACGGGGCACGATACATTACTATCAACTTAAGATGAAATTATATCCATAATTTATAGAAAGCGTTATTCTTTTTGTAGAAATATACAGAAAGGATGGCGTTTTTTTATGAATCTATCGATTCAAGATGAGTTTCATTTGTTCGCTGAAGAACTACAGCGATATCTATCTCCACATATTCTTCAACAACTTGCACAAGAGACAGGTTTTGTAAAACGTAAAAGTAAGTATGGTGCACAAGATTTGGCTGCTTTATGTATTTGGATCAGTCAACATGTAGCAAGTGATTCCCTCACTCGATTATGTAGTCAACTTTATGCCAATACAGCTACACTCATGAGTCCAGAAGGACTTAATCAACGTTTTAACCGATGCGCTGTTATATTTCTACAGCGTGTATTCTCCCTTTTAGTCAAAAGCCAACTAAACGATTCGTCTCAAATCCAAAACCAATATACTTCTTATTTTCAACGTATACGTATTTTAGATGCTACTATTTTTCAAGTCCCTAATCATTTGGCTCCTATTTATCCTGGGTCAGGTGGATGTGCACAAACAGCCGGTATTAAAATTCAGCTAGAGTATGATTTACATAGTGGAAAATTCCTCAACTTTCAAATGGAGCCAGGTAAAAATAATGATAAAACCTTTGGTACAGATTGTTTAGATACCTTACGCACAGGAGATTTATGTATTCGAGATTTAGGATACTTTTCTCTAAAAGATTTAGACCAGATAGATCAACGAGGTGTATTCTATGTTTCACGGTTGAAATTAAATAATAGAGTATATGTAAAAAATGATTCTCCAGAATTCTTTCTGGATGGGACAGTAAAAAAGCAATCCCTACATGTTTTACTTAACCTTGAAGATATTATGCATCAGATAAAACCAGGAGATACTTATGAAATTCGGAATACCTATATTGGACAGAAAAAATTACCCTCACGAGTTGTAATATACAGACTGACATCGACTCAAACACATAAACGTAGGAAACAGCAAACCTATGTTGAAAAGAAAAAAGGAGTTACATACTCTGAAAAAAGTAAACGATTAACAGAAATCAACGTTTATATTACCAACATACCATGGGAAATTGTTCCGATGGAACAGGTTCATGATATCTACTCACTACGTTGGCAAATAGAGATTGTATTTAAAACATGGAAATCTCTTTTTGGTATCAATCATTGTCACAATATTAAGCGAGAGCGTCTAGAATGTCATCTTTATGGACAGTTGATCGCTATTTTTCTTTGTTCTTCCACTATGTTCAAAATGCGACAGCTGTTACTACAGAAAAAACAAAAAGAATTAAGTGAGTATAAAGCAATTTATATGATTCAAGATCATCTGTACTTAGTATATGAAGCTATACAACAAGACACCCAAGAAGTATCAAAAATTTTCCTTCGTCTGTTTGACTTCTTACAGAAAAACGGACGGAAATCCCATCGATATGAGAAAAAGACAGTTTTTGACATTTTAGGTGTCGTTTATCAGTTTACTGTATCCAATCTAAAGCAAAAAACTGCATAATCTTTAAAAATACACCGTATCAAGGTTTATTTGGTATGCGTATTTTTAAAAACAAATAAACAAATTATCAAGTATGTAGGCAACAAGAAAGGAAGTTCATAAAAGACTCAACCTTAGCTTGATGGGTATGTGACTTCACCCCAATTCCCCTGATATTATCAAAATCAGCAAGAAAAGTATACATTCAAAACAATATAAATAAAGAGGTATAGAAACACATGAACAAAAAAACACATCTCATTGATGTCCAACCCATCCGAAGTAAAGATCAGATTGAAGATATGAAATGGGCTCTTAAACGTCACTGTTCAGAAAGAGACTACATCTTATTCACGATTGGGATCAATACAGGTCTACGAGTAAGTGATCTACTTCAATTAGAGACTCATATGATTTTAAAATTAAAACGAAAACGTAGAAAAGAATTAAAAGTAAAAGAGGGAAAACGAAGAAAGAACGGATTATTAATCTTACTTCTATTTTTGACGAAGTATATCAACACGCCCAAACAGTAGAGAATACCTGGTTATTCCCTTCACGTAAAGGAAATCAACCCATTAGTAAAATCCAAGCCTATCGACAATTGCAAAAAGCCGGAGACTTTGCCGGTGTAGAATCCATTGGGACCCACACCATGCGCAAAACCTTCGGTTATTGGTTCTATAAACAAACAAAAGATGTAGCAATGTTGCAAGAAATACTAAATCACAATACACCACAAATTACTCTTAAATATATTGGAATCAATAAAGACGAAAAAGATAATTTCTATATCTAATCACATATGATCAACATAAGGAAAAATTTGATATACAATCAGATTTAAAAACAAATTCCTGCAAAGAAAAAACCAACTCGTATGAGCCAGTTTTAAATAGTTAGTTTACTTGGAGCGGCTTTGATGATGCTGAGATAGCTTTATATAAGAATACAGCCAACTGTTCACGTGTTACGAAACCCTCTGGATCAAATTTGTTATCACCTATACCACTAGTTATACCATTACTATATAAAATTTTAATCTCTTCACTTGCCCAGTGACCTTGCGTATCATTAAATTGATGATCAAATTTCCTAGTTAACCCAAAGGCAGTTCTAAACGAAACTGCAATTTCTGCTCGTTTTATATCGCGCTTAGGATCAAATTTTTCATCCTTCAGATAAGGAAAAATGCCATTATTGTATACTGCCACAATTTCCTTTTCAAAATTTGAACCATCTATGTCATTGAAAGGTTTAAGATTCTTATAAGGACCGTCAGGAACCTTAATCATTCTATATAAAAATACTGCTAATTCTTCACGTTTCACTTTATCTTTGGCACCAAAATAACCATTACCAAATCCTAGCATTATATTATGATCAGCCATGTACTGAATCTCTTTATACGCCCAATGCGATTGAGGTACATCTATAAAACTACTTGTTTGAGCGCTCGCTGCTTTTATATTCTGATTTGAGTTATTACTTGTTGTTTCAGCAAAAGAATTCTGCGCAAAAAAAGTCGAACCAAGTACCGCTGCACATACACCCGAAATAATTAATTTTTTCATTTTTTTCTCTCCTAATTATTATAATAATAAATATCTCTATATAATTATATGTACATATAATTATATAGCAACAAAAATTTATTTTTATATTTGGATGAAACAAATATATTAATCAAAAAAAAGAATCCCTTATTTCTTTTGGGATTCTTTTTCTAATTTCTAAGACTGCTCACATAAATGATCTGCACATCAATTCTTCTTTGATATACAGATCATTTGTATGATAATTTTTATAAATAATTGCGGAATAATAAACTTACATAAATGCTTTTAAAAGCTCTTGTACGAATGGAAGTACTCCACCTAAAAATTTTAAAACTGCCATTGCGATTGTCATGTTATTTCCTCCTCTTTAAATTTCTGAATATTAGGAATTCTATAAATTCATTATATTACAGATTTAAGAATATAACAATATCTTTTTTTATTCTCTCTAAGATTTCGAAATATGCCCATAACAACATTTTTTACGCCACATTTATTCATGATAATTAAGTTCACTTTTTTCGTTTTGGGGTGAATTTGTTTTCTTAAGTTGATGGGCATGGGGTGAAGTCAATATTTTAGGGGAAATGAATGTAAACAAATATTCAAAAGTTTATTTTCAGTTTTGTAAAAAAACAAAAAAGAACTTGTAGAAGGACTACAAGTTCTTTTTTTAGATAGTACTAATGTTAATGGTCAAACAATTTAAACAAATACATTAGGATTTTATATATTTGTTGGTTGGTATAACTGATAGAAAAGAATAACTAAAATAAATAATAATGTTTTACTAAGACCAAATCCATTGATCATCATTAGTTTGATTTGAAGTTTTCGATTCTTGAATTTTTTCAATGTTGTTTTCTATGCTCCAATTTATAGAACTTCCACCCCATTGTGCAAATTCCATATTATTTACTTTAACTTTGTCACCGACATTAAGTTTTTGTCCTTGTGTTAAGTAAACTTCTAGAATTTCATCTCCACCGTTGATTTTAGGATATTTAACAAGTACATAATCTATAGGTACGTCTACGTATTCATCAATTTTTCCTTTTTCACTAATTTCTCCTACTACATAATCAGGTCGACCATTTTCTTTTAAATGCATTCCTGGTGTTAATGATTTATTTTCAATAGAATTTGCAATCATATATTCAGTAAAATTACGCATCATTGTACCAGTAACTTTTACTTGATCTCCTATTTTTACATTTGGTATAGAATCAAAATTGATACTGATAGGATCTGTATATTGTTTTGATTCTACAAATATAACATTATTACTAATCTCAACTACACGACCTTCAATTGTTGATATATTTGATTCAATAGAAGCTGCACTAGCTTTTGTTACTTCTAATCCTGGTAAATTTGTTCCTGCAAGTGCTGCAGCTCCTAATGCACCAGCTAAAATGATTTTTTTCATACCCATTTTATAACATCTCCATTCATGTTGTAATTTTAATATTAACCTTACTGTAACTGTTATAGTTACAGTAATAATGATTATCAACTATAAATTATATGCAATATTACATATTAAAAAAGTAGAACATTGAAATTTAGTGTTTTAAAAATGAAAGCAAATTAATATTCAAAAGTTTACTTTCATTTTTATTGTTTTTATAACTAATTTTCTCAATATAGATATCATATTTATTTATGGTTTTAATATTAAAAATTTCCAGAAATTACAATATAATAGAAATGTGATGGTTATCACCCTATTGTTTTCTCCTTATGCTAAAGATAAGATCGAGTCCTTGATCTTATCTTTTTTGCTGTGAAGAAAATAAATTATAAATGTACGTTTTAAGAACATAGTTTTTGAGATGAGTATTAGGAAAGTTTTTTTACAAAAAACAGGCGAAAGTCGCTTGTTATTCGATTGTCCCAAAATAATCGTTTTGGGGACAATTCAAAATCTTAGCTTGCTGGGCATGTGGTGGGACCCAAATATGCAAAATTGCATATTTATTATGAAAATCCAGAAAACTCAACACTTTAAGGTCTTGTACAACCAAAATTACAGGTAAACAGATTGAAATAATATGAATTATTTCCCATTTTTTACAATTGACTACCTTTACAGAATGTATATGTATATATATAATTTTCAAAAAATATAAATATTCTGTTTAAAACAGGATGTAAAAACAAAGGAGACAGAAATATGAAAACAAAGAAACAAAGTTTAGTAGTTTTATTGTCAGCTGGTATTGTTGCTACATCAATTAGTTTACCGACATCTAGCTATGCAGCTACATCAAATAATGTGCTGTCTACAGAGAAGTATAATGAGGCTATCAAGTCTACAGAGTTTATTTCTGGACAGCTGACTACACCATCTTCAACAAAAACTGAGGATGTAGTATTTCGATATGTTGATGAAAATAAGGACAAATATAAACTAGGTACCAAAAGTGCTAAAGAATCATTCACTGTAAAGAAACAAGAAGATGATACGTTAGGAGCAAAAGTTGTTCGATTACAACAAACATATAATGGTGTTCCAGTATGGGGATCTACACAAGTTGCACATGTTGATAATAAAGGAGTATTAACTGTTTTTTCAGGAACTGTTATTCCTGATTTAGACCAAAAATTACAACAACCAAATCAAAAAATTTCTGCCAATGAAGCAGTGTCCTTTGCTGAAAAGGAACTAGGATTTAAACCAAACTATGATGTGAAACCAACATCTGAACTTGTAGTATATGCAAAAGATGACACAGTATCCTATGCATATTATGTTCATTTAGGATTTTTATCCCCACAACCAGGTAGCCATGATTATTTTGTTGAAGCAGAGACTGGAAAAATCCTAGACCATATTGAAGTCTTACATGCAGCAAAAAATCCAAGAAATATTACCGAAACAGTAACAACTGGGACAGGGAAAGATTCATTTGGAAATACCAAAAATTTGAACCTCTTAAAATCTAATAATACTTATTATTTAGCAGATAAAACGCGTGGACAGGGAATTTATACGTATGATGCACAAAATCAAGGAAGTGATGATGACACTTCGTTTCTTCCAGGTGTCCTTTTTAGTAATAACACTAACAGTTTTACAAGCAAAAATGCACAAGCAGCTGTAGATGCTCATACTTATGCAGGAATGGTATATGATTATTATAAAAAAGTTCAGGGAAGAAACTCCTATGACGGAAATGGGGCTAAAATTGTTTCATCTGTTCATTTTGGACAACAGTATGGAAACGCATTTTGGAGTCCGGAACTAAAACAAATGGTATATGGGGATGGAGATGGATCAACACGTTCATTTACAGCTGCAATTGATGCTGTTGGCCATGAACTAACACATGCAGTTACAGAGTCATCATCCAATTTAATATATCAAGATGAATCTGGCGCACTTAATGAAGCAATGTCAGATATTTTCGGTACATTAATTGAATATTATAATAATTCAAAACCTGATTATTTAATTGGGGAAGATTTATTCTTCCAATCAGGACAAGCCCTTCGTTCTATGAGCGATCCAACACAATACGGTGATCCAGACCATTATTCTAAACGTTATACAGGAACAAATCAAAGCAAATTAGTACACACAAATAGTGGGATTATCAATAAAGCAGCGTATCTCGTTGCAGAGGGTGGTACTCATTATGGGGTAACTGTAAATGGTATTGGTAAAGATAAAATGGGTAAAATCTTTTATCGCGCAAATACTCAATATCTAACAGAATCGGCAACATTTTCTCAAGCAAGACAAGCCCTTGTACAGTCCGCCGCAGATTTATATGGAACACAATCAGCTGAGGTTACTTCCGTAAATAAAGCATTTGATGCTGTTGGTGTTAAATAATTTTTATTTAACATAAAAAGATCCCTGAAATGGGGTACCGCCCCATCGCTATCAAGCTAACTAAACTAAATTTCCTTAAAGTGAAAAAATACGCTATTCTTTCTGTAGAATCATAGGAAAGGATGGCGTTTTTGATGAACTAGAATTGTTTTCTAAAGAGTTGCAACGATATATGTCACCTGATGATTTAGAGAAATTAGCTAGAGAGATAGGATTTTTAAAACATTGAAATCATTTTTTCGTATTCATCATTGTAATTCTGTAAAATTAGAACGATTAGAATGTCACTTATACGGACAATTAATAAGTATCCTTCTTTGTTCCTCCACCATGTTTCAAATGCGTCAATTACTCCTCATCAAGAAGAAACGAGAATTAAGCGAATATAAAGCGATTTATATTATTAGGCTATGTTTTAAATAGATGTTGAAAATTAATATATTAATAGAAGATATACTATAATTAAGCCATATATACATACAGGTTTGGAGGTATTATTATGGCAAGTGTTAATTCTTTGATTTCAGATATTCAAAAACTATCAGTATCTCAACAAGAACAGTTGCTTTCCTATTTAGAAGACCTACTTGTATTAGGTACACAAGTAGGTCAAGTAACACAAGAAGTCAAGGAATTTAGATTTGCCAAGGGAAAAACCTGCCCACATTGTAGTGCTGAAACTGTATCAAGAAACGGCAAGTATAAAGGGAAGCAACGATATATTTGTAAATCCTGCAATAAGACTTTTACTGACTTCACAAACTCTGCCACTTACAAAAGCAAGAAAACATTAGATAAATGGCTTAAATACGCTAAATGTATGATTGCAGGTTATTCCATTAGAAAGAGTGCTAAAATTGTAGAGATTAATATTGCAACAAGTTTCTTTTGGAGACACAAAATACTTGATTGTATAAGGTCATTTTTTGGTGTAGGCTCTGTTGAGGGTGTAATTGAGGCTGATGAAGTATTCTTTGCAGAGAGTTTCAAAGGTACAAAACCTTCTAAAATGCCGAGAAAATCTCGTAAAAGAGGAAAACAGATTAAAAAGAGAGGTATATCTAACGAACAGGTTTGTATTGCTACTGCTATTGATAGACAGGGTAATCTAATTATGGAGTTACTATGTAGAGGTAGAATGACACACCAAGAATTAGAAAGACTCTATGACGGTCGTGTAGGGGATAACTCTATCTTTTGTACTGACAGTCATAAGAGTTATGTTCAGATTGCCAAAGATTTTTCATTGGAACATAAGCGTATACAAAGAGGAAAACATAAAGAAGGAATTTACCATATTCAACACATTAATGCTGTACACAGCAAATTAAAAAAGTGGATGAATAAGTTTAATGGTGTTGCAACTAAATATATCAGCAATTATTTGTATTGGTTTAAATGGCTACAATTATTTGAAACTGACAAAGAAGTTGTTAAAATCAAGAACTTTATGGTTCAATGCAATGTAGCCCATGCTTATACAAGAATAACAGATTTTAAAGAAAGAGAGCCAATATTTATTTAGGTATATACATTTGTAATATTAGGAATGACGAATTATTTGTATTTCATGGAGGATAAATTGTAATGATGAAAAATAATTTTAAAATAGAAAATATTCCAGCGGTTTTGTGGGGTGACAAATCAGATAAGTTATTTGTGGTGGTGCATGGTAACATGTCAAACAAGGCAGATGACTCAATTATTGTATTTGCAGAAGAAGCAACAGCAGTAGGTTATCAAGTGCTTAGTTTTGATTTACCTCAACATGGTGACCGTAAGGATGATACTTATCTTTGCAAAGTTCAAAACTGTGTCCAAGACCTTAATACAATTATGACCTATGCAAAATCGTTATCAAATAATATAAGCATTTTTGCTTGTAGCATGGGAGCGTATTTTAGTCTATTAGAATATAGCCATGAGCCGTTGAAGCAGTGCTTGTTTCTCTCTCCCGTGGTAAATATGGAACGTATCATAAATAATATGATGACATGGTTTAACGTAAGTGAGAGTAGACTAAAAATAGAGAAAGAAATTTCTACACCTATTGGACAAACTCTCTATTGGGATTACTACTGTTATGTGAAAGAACATCCTATTGTTGCTTGGAATAATCCAACTTCAATTCTCTATGGTTCAGAAGATAACTTATGTGAGTTTGACGTTGTATCTGAATTTAATAAACGTTTTAACTGTAATTTGCAAGTAATGGAGAATGGAGAACACTATTTCCATACTGAGGAACAGTTGCAGTATTTCAGACAATGGCTGAAAAAACATATATACGTTAAATGATAATAAAATAAAAAATGATTGATGTATAATCTTCTTTAAAAGCGAATTAAGGGAAGTCAAAATGTCTTCCCTTAAAAGTTATATAATTTCAACATTGTTTTAAAACATCGCCTATTATTAAAGATTATTTTCTACTTCTTTATCAAGCTCTACAAAAAGACACCCAAGAATTAACATGAATATTGTTTCGGCTGTTTAATCTCTTACATAAAAACGGACGAAAATCCCATAGGTATGAGAAGAAAACAGTCTTTGATATCTTAGGTGTCGTATACAACTTTTCTATGTCTCACAATCATGTAGCGTAATCTAAAAAAACGAAACCCGATAGGGTTTATTTGGTATACAAATCTTTAAATAACCTATACTAGATCTTTAGAAGCAATAAAAAATATCACTTGAAATTAAAATCATAATTAGGGGATCTTTTTTAGTGAGTTAGTCTTAGATAAAGAAATTGTACTTCTTTATCTGTTACAGATAAACTAATTGATGTCTGCACTACAGCATTTATTGATATTATTAATAGAACAAACATGAATATCAAAAACCATTTTGGAATATCATGTTTCTTTTTTATGAAAGATATTAAGAGAATTAAAAGTAATATAACCAAATATACTATTGATACATACAATTCTAAATTTTGTTGGCTTAATTTGTTAACGGCCTTTCGAAAATCTTCTAAGTTCAACTCATTTTCCTTATTTTCCTTTATTATTGAATTAGAACTTTTACAACCAATTTTCCACGTATAATTGTTGTTTTCTTTATCTACAATATAATAATAATTACGCACTTCTTTTTTTGTAATAATTTCTCCATTTGCTAAAGTTTTTGAACTAGGAACCAATATACCTATAAGGCATAGCACAATAATTAATTTACTCTTCATATTTTAGTCTCCGACATTTAATGTATTTTCATATTCTTTTATTACTTTGTAAAAAGTATTTTTCTTCAAGTCTAGTACCTCCATGAATTGAACCCCAGTTATTTCTCTATTTTTCCACTTCGGATAAGTTTCTTCTATTAGAAGTAATTGCTTTGAGCTTAATGTTGAAAGGTTAAATTGAGGACGTCCTAAATGCTTCCCTTGAGATTTTGCTACTGCAATTCCTTCCGCTTGTCGCTGATGAATTTTTTTACGTTCTTGATCTGCAACATAGGAAAGCAAAGATAAGAATTGGTCTTCCATTAATTTCCCCATATCACCCATCTCACGAAATTTACGACTATCAAACAGCGTTTCATTTTCTAAAACAACAATATCTGCTTGTAATTCTCTAGTTATGTATTTCCACTCCGCAATTACTTCATCATAATTACGCCCCATACGATCTAAGGCATCTATGTAAACAATATCACCTGTACTTAATATTTTTCGTAATAATTGATACTGAGGGCGATCAAAATGTCGTCCACTTGCTTTATCGACAAAAATACGCCGAGCTTCCACTCCTCGTTCCATCATCTTATGTAATTGACGTTGTTCATTTTGATCTTTTGTACTTACACGTATATATCCATAAATATTTGTCACGTTTGGTATTCTCCTTACATTTGTTACCACAATTATACCACTTTCGTTTATAAAGGTATTCATTAAAAATAAACGTTTATAAACAATTCAAACCATCTTTATAAACTTGATATTTCAATGTTTCATAGATGTTCTTTAAGTGTTTGTAAAGGTATACCTTTACAAACAACAATTCGTTTTTTCTATTTGCGAATGAGTATCGGCAATTAAATTTTTAATATAAGAGTTGATTTTCCAACTCCAAATGTCCCGAATAGTCCTTATTTAGCCGAAAAAATAGTCTTAACATACAGTAAATACCTTAATTTGTGTCCAAATTGTGCTGTAACGTACAATTTCATGTTTTGTACAGAAATTCTTTATTTAATTAATTTGTAGGTTGATACAGTTCCCCAAACGAAAAGAACTAAATAAAAAAGTCTTTGTAGTAGACCTGAAGGTAAAGGGAAAAGAAAAACAAGTGAGATAAGGATTATTATTAATATTAAGCTTAGTAAACAGAAATATGTCCATTTTTTAGCTTTTTTAAGATTCCTAGCAAAAATAAATAATCCTGGATATACAGTAAGCATACCTATCCAAACTAGAATAGAATGCCCAATTAGGTTTACATCTGCAGGAATTAATCCTGAAACTATAGTGGAGACTCCTATTATAAGTATAAAAAATGTTGCTATTTTATTAATTTTTGTTTTTTCTAGATGTTGTGAAATGTATAGTACTCCAATACAAAATGTTAATCCATTAATAATAAAGAGTAAATTCATCCAAAAATGATTAGGAGAGCATATTTCATAAGGAGCTATTTCATAGGTGAATTTTCCACAGGTTGTTACACCTAGATCACTCATTGCATGATGCAAATAGTTATAAGGTACTGTAGAAGTGAAAATAAAGAAAGGTTCAATTAGAAAGTATAGGCAAGTTGTAATCCAACTAAATAAGCCAATTCTGTTTGATATATACATTAGATTCCTCCTTTGAAAAAAGTATATTTACATTATAGGTGTCACATCACCAAAAGTGAAAGATTGTACGCTAGGAGTCAATAACCTTGTTCAATAAGGTAGGGCTTTCTGGACAAGTGTGTCTAAACGTACAATTTTCTTTTTTTGATATGGTGACCCCATGCCCATCAACTTAAGAAATTGGTTGTTCCCCAAAACAAAAAAATTGTACATTTTCACCTGAAGATATCAATTTTCTCGTTTTTGGGGAGTTACTTTACTTAGCTTGATGGGCATGGGGTCCCACCAACATAACGCGAATTTCGTACGTTAAGAAAAAAACTTTGCTACATATGTAGCAAAGTTTTTTTAAATTGTTTACTTCTCGCTCCACTATCGGCTTTGTTAACTAACACTTTAATTGTTTTAACAGCCTTTTGTTTAATTCCCACAATGCTGTTTTGTTACTATCCCATTTCAAAAGCGTTATTGCTTCCTCAAAGCATAGCCATTTATAATTGAAGTGTTCTTTGGATAATTCAATATTTTTTGTAGGAACTTTAACTCCAAAAGAAAATTCTTTTATTACATAAACATCTTCTCCCCAAAGAAATTCACCAACTACATCCTCTACTGGTAGTGAAGACACAGAATCTAGTTTTATATATGGATATTCTCTTATAATACCCGCCTCTTCAAACGCTTCCCGTTTTGCTGATTCAATAGGAGTCTCACCATCTTCTCCACCACCAGCTATTCCTTGCCAATAACCATAATCACTTCGATTAAAAATGGCATATTGAATGGAATCGTCAGTTTTTATATAAGGAAATATCAATACTTGATACGGTGCTCTCATTGCTTAACCTCCTCCCGAAAAAATATGAACAATTTATTCACTAACTTGCTATTTTAGTAAATAAAGAGCCGACATCAAAATTCTACATTAATAATGCAGGTTTATGGTGTCAGCTCTCCAATTTTAAAGAATTTTATTTTTCATAAATAGGCTTACTCTTAACAGGGGAAAAACCCGCTTATTTCTTGTCTAATTTGCTTATCGTGGTTTTTTCCGAAATGCTGGCTGTACCCCATGTTGACTAACCGGTACCAAATCGTCCCTAAAACGGTCGTTTTTGGAACGATTTTTTTAGCTACCCCTTGAATGTTTACTTCTTTCATTAGCCTCGATGAAATGATTGAAAATTCTTATAATGTAATATATACTTTTATTATCTAGAGAAAAGGGAGATAAGCCTATGTTAACGAGCATTGCAGTAGATGTTTTAAAAAAACTAAAAGAACAAAAAAAACGTCGCAAGGGTACAGTAAAATAACCCTTACTGCATACCCCTGCGTATTAATTGGGGGATATTAATTTGATTAAGCAATATAGTAAAAGATTTTTAACAGGTAATAAAGTCACTCTACGAAAAATAACAAAAGAGGATTACGGAAACTACTATAACATTGAAGATGTAATGGAGAGCCGGTTATTAATGAATGATGGAATACCATTTCCTCCTACTGAGAGTGACCATGGAAAATTTCTTAATGAAATAAGTTCTGATAAAGAGGATTACATGTTTGGTATTGAACTTAAAGATGAAAAGATCTTTATTGGGACAATAGCTGTTTACCTAGTGAACTGGAAAAATGGTACTTGTCACGTTGGCGTTTCAATAGGTCCTGAATATCAAGGGAAAGGTTATGGAACTGATTCAATGCAAATACTGGTTGACTTTATTTTCAATTATATGAATGTAAATAAAGTCAAGCTCCAAGTGTTTAGTTACAACAAAAGAGCTATCGCTTCTTATGAAAAATGCGGATTTTCCGTAGAAGGGACTTTAAAAGAAGAATTATTTAGGTTCGGTAGTTACCATGACATTCATATTATGGGGTTACTTAGAAAAGATTGGGAAAACGAGAAAGCTTAAATGATACTTCAAAAGGCAGACCAGTAAAATGGTCTGCCTTTTATATGTTTTATCGAACGAACACTTTAATAAAACAAGATAAGGAACTCCTAATTATCTTCTTTGATACGATAGAATTGCTTGTTCCACGACTTGTGTTTTTAGGAATCAAGCTCGATTGTACCTTAGCGTACGAAATTCGCGTTTTGATGGTGCTATCCCATCGCTATCAAGCTAATAAGAAGACACTACCCCAAAACGATAAAAGTAAATAATAAATTTTTCAATTTAATACAAATTTATTTTAGAATCCAATAGAGTGCCTCTCAATTTAAGTGAATTTTAAGTGTTAATATTTACCTGATAATATTATAATTTACATATCAAAAATATATAAGAAACGGAGAATTATCATGCTGAATATAGATATTAATCGTTTAACTGATATTTGTTTAGAATATCAGCAGTCTAGATTTTATGTTACTAGAATACCTGAAGATTTCTTATCAATTGCAAAAAAACGTTTCTCTATACCAACGGATGATCGGATTATTGCATTTTTAAGTTGCAATTTATTTGGCTCGGGAAAATATGGTGTTTATTTTACAAGTTCGGGTTTATATTGGAAAAATTGGTTATTAGGTAAAGGAAATATGAAATGGGATAAATTAAATGAAGTGCAACAAATCGAAATTGATAAAGATGGTTTTTTATCTTTTGATGCACAAAAAAGTTTTAATATTAACGGCAGTGATTATCCACCGCAGTTATTTAAAGAATTACTTGTAGCTCTTACAAATTCGTTCCATAATTCAAAGCAAAATGATATACATCCAGTTATAAAAATTGATGAGATAAAATCAATCTGCTCTTTGTTTGAGACGTACGATGAATTATTAGAACCTGATAATGGATTATTTGTAGACACTCATATTTCAGACAAAAAGCTAAAGGAAATTTGGGCACGATATGTTGTTTCAAAAGAAGAAGAAATTATTGCTTTTTTAGATACCTCTGTCCTTGGTAATTTGAGTAAAGGATCGGATGGCGTATTAATTTGTCAATCGGGTATATATTTTAGAGAAACTTTTGTACACTTGTATTTTCCATGGCATGTCTTTATGAATATCCCTATTACATTGAATTCAAACGAGTTAGAAATTGGAAAAGGCAACATATTTCACCTTCAACATGCTAGAATGTCTAGTCAAGAGATTCTATTATTCATCAAAAATTTAAAACAGCATGTTAATACGTTATATGAAGAAAATAAGTGTTCACCCAACACATAAGAATATTAATATAATTTAATTTTTCATTTATTCTAATATAAAAAAACGCTATACTTTTTGTAGGCATATATAGAAAGGATAACGTCTTTTTTGCTTTATGGATAGTGTAAAACCTTAGCTTGATAGCGATGTGGCCGGACCTCTAAAATAAACTACTTTGGTTCAATATTAATATTTATTTTCAGTTATTAGGTGGAAAAACACTTACTGGTATGTCCGACTTATACAATTGCTCTAATATCTTTTGATCTTTACAATATACTTTTGCATAACCATATTTATTTACTAAATCAATTCTTACAAAAATTGTTTCTTCGGTATTGCACCACCACTCAAAATATTTATCTGAAAATGATTCTCTCTTAATTTTATTTAAAGCTTCCGTATTTTTAAACTCATCAATTTCACTAATTTTAGCCCCACGTGTTAGCCAAGTTTTATGCTTATTAACCATATAATATTTAATTGCATCATCATCTAAAAATTCTTCTATATTGTCAGCTCTAATGAAAAAACGTCCCATGCAGAAACGATATATTTTCCCATCCTCATCAATACAAGGTCCAAAATCTCCTGCATAATGATAATCCATACATTGAACATAGTATTTTCCGTTTTCTTTTTTAAAAAATTTAAGTTCATATTTTTCTTCAAATTCATTGAAGAAAAACATATCCATTCGGAAACCTGTATAAAATCTTTCACCAATTTTATACCAAATGCCACCAAATGATACTTGAAAATCAATTACTTTATCAAAAAAGGGTATTCCTTCATTGGCAAATACTCTTTTAATTTCATCTTTATTTTTAATTGTATCAACTTTCTTACCAGATAATATCATGTCATTTACTGTCTCAGATAAGATTTTTTTCTCCATACTTTTAATACCCTCCATATGAATTTTTGTTACGAATTTTATAACAACTATTCTTTAGTTTATATATTATACATATTAACTCTTGTGACTATCTACATAAAGGATATAGGCCAATAAAAAATCACTTCTCGTTCTCAATTTTCTCGTTTTGGGGGTATTTGTATTTCTTAGCTTGATAGCGATGTGGCGGTACCCCATGCCCATCAAGCTAAGGTTTTGAAGTACCCCCTAAACAAAAAAATTCTTTCTCTATAGGTACTCACTTTAAGAAGTCAGCTCATTTTTTTCGTTTTTTTTTTGGGGGTATTTTTCTTAAGTTGATGGGCATGGGGTACCGCCAACATTTTGGAAAAAAACACGCTAAGCAAAAAATGTGTAATGATAATAAAGTTGTTTAATTTCTACGCTATAAACACGCATAACACCGTCCGAACAATCGAACGATGTTTAGAATAGTTGTTTAATTTTATTTATCCTTCTCTAATTTTAAAAAAATCAGCAACAATAAAGTTTTTTAATAAGTTAAGTATTCTTCTGCAATAGTGGAACAATTGGATGAAATTTTATTTTTTAAAATTAATTTAAAAAAGTAGTTCTCCATGATAATTCTAAGTATAAATAATATTGTAAGTAGGTTTGATAACTCCATTAGAATACTGTTTCATGTCCACTAACTTTAATTTAAGACGTGGTTTTACGCTACCAAATAGAGAAATACCTTCACCGACTATAATTGGATTAACCTTTAATACTAATTGATCAATAAGTTTATGTTTAAACAACGACCCAGCCAATTCTCCGCCTCCACACAACCAAATTTTACCGTTATATTGTTTTTTGAGGTTCTTAATAACCCCTATAGCATCTCCTTTAATAAGTTCAACTTCCTCGTTTGCCTCAAACTGTATGGAGTTTGAAAATATGTAATGTTTTATGCCCTTATATCCAGGTTCACCAGGTTTAGCACCGAATTGAAACCCAAACTCATATGTTTTCCCCCCCATCAACACGGCATCGTATCCCTGAATATCTGCTAAAAAGTCTGGGACATGATCCCCCTCAAATAAAAAGAGAGAATTATTAATATTTCCTTCTATCATACCTTGATCCGCAATAAAATTGTCCAGTGAAACCGCAACATGATAAATCAATTCAGCCATTCAGTCATTCCTCCAAGATAATGAATTGCCTAATTAATTCTATGAAACCAGCTTAATTTCCTTTATGTATTAATCAAACTGCTCAGTTAACTGAATAAACTTTATTTCATTAATTGAATACCATCACTGACATTTTTAAATAACTTTATTGTAAATGTAACGACTCCTTTGGAAATTCAACAATTTTATTGTCATTTTACAAAAAATACAATAAGCTGCCCATATGGACAGCTCATTTACATAATTATCGTTAGCGGAAGTTAACATATGTAATTTACCTACAAAAATTATCACTGTCAGACTGGAATTATGCCTTTCAACTCAGTAATTTCCTCACTAATTAACTGTTCTATTTTTTTTATAAAATCATCAATTTGATTAAGTTCCGTAAGAATAAACAGATTTGAACGCATCCAATAAGGCTTTGATTGTTTATTGTCAGTTACTACCTCTATACCTACAATTCCTCTTTTATCATGTAAGAAGAATCTCATGGATAAGAAATGAGTTACATTGTCTATATCCTTACCTGAAACCCATTGAAACTCATGTAGTTTAAAAGTGGAAAACTTGATTATTCCATCTTTTAAATCTTCGAGTTCTTCATTGGTGGTATATATGTTAATGCTCGCAGTGCCATAAAATCCAGTAAAGTCAAAATTCAATTCAAAAAAATCGGTATCTTCCCATATCTTTTTTATTTTTATATTCGGTTCAGGCATTGTGGTCTATCCTCCCATAAATTGCACTTTCCACTTGAGAATATTATAACAAGTTTTCCTTAACAAAAGGCCTCTATTAGATAAGTAAAAACCAATGTATATTCCATACACGTAAGGTTAACATAACGCCCTATTATCGGGATTCAATGTATTTAGAAGACTATTAAAAGTCCTTCAGGTTGTTTAACTGGGGGACTTTCGTGTTCACATAATTCTCGTTATAGGTAATAAGTAACGTTTAGGAATTTTATTATTTTTCAAATAAGGATAGGATTTTCTTCGAACTTTCTTTATCTAAATAAAATCCTTGCCCATTATCTTTATTTTCGCTGGGGATAATTACAATTCTCTCGTCAGATTGTATCCAAACAAAAAAACTATTACTGCGAGTACTATCCTGATAAATAATGCTCATTTTCGCATCTATTGTATCCACCACTATCTTTTCATTGATTTTAAAAATAGACTTTTTCGCCTGTTCAATGCCGTTTAAAATTGCACTAATATGCTCTTTATTTTTAACCAAATATTCTCCATCTGTATTATGAAAGTTACCAATCTCAATAGATTTTATTTCTGTTTGATTAAACTTAACAGGATTTATCTCTTGTTTAATTTGGTTTGTCACTTCAATAATATCTTCATGTTTGTTCTTGTTTTTAGATTCATTTACAACCTCTGTACATCCACTTAATCCTATAATTAACAATGTTCCAATTAACCAAGAGCTTAATTTATTAATAATGTTCTCCTCCTATCTACAACTTCTTTAAAATTTCTTTTTATATTTATAATATCCTGTACATTCCTAAATAAAAAACAACTTAAGTCATCTTTAGTTCACATAATCCATGATTATCAGTAATCAATAATGAATAGAATTTTTCGTTATGTGGGGATTTTGATTCTTTAGGTTGATGGCTATGTGGCTGTACCCAATGCCTATCAACTTAAGAATGTCATTGAAATGTACCAATAGATTCTAGTGCAGCAAAATAAATTGTGCTATGATGTGAGCAAATATAAAGCTATCTAATGGAGGGATTCACATGCCGCATGTTGTGTTTCGTGGAATTACTACTGAACAATTAAAACGCATAAGCAAGCCATTAGTAGAAGAGCTCGCAGAGATTTGTGAGTGTGGTACGGATAATTTTACGTTGGAACTACCAAGTTCTACGTTTGTATTCAATGGAGAAGAAATGGAAGCGTTTCCTCTTATTGAAGTGAAATGGTTCGAGCGTGGACAGGAAATTCGTGATCGATTTGCCAAGGTCATTACTACATATGTAATGGATTTTGGACTTCCAGAAGTAGAGGTTGTATTTACGGTTTTCACAGAATCAGCGTATTATATTAACGGGAAGCATTGTGCAAGTTAGAGCTATTTGAAAGATTTTTGTAACATTTATAAGGGGGAGCGCCACACATCCATCAACTTAAGGATCTAGACTATTTTTGAAGTTAAAAGCACGTTACTATTCTCTTATGTTAATGAGAAAGGGTGACGTGTTTTTTATGAATATGAACCAAAAACAAGAGTTATCTTTATTTGCCGAAGAGCTATATCGATATATGTCTCCCGCTACACTTAATCAATTATTCGGGTTAGCAGCATAAAATACAATTCCACTCGAAATATATGTGCTATATTAGCTTTTATTTTATCTTTGCACCAGAACCAGTAAGATTAATACTCAAAATTACACGTATCTCGGCTTTACCCCCTTAGCGTACAATTTTCCCAGAATGATATAGTGACCTGTGACTGGGAAAATTGGCGATGATATAAAAAAAGACACTGAAGTGTCTATTGCACTTTCAAATCAAGCTCACCGATAAATTGGAATTTTATGCTCTCTTAATCCGATATCCAACAACCATTATCTCATTGGCTCGGTGCATCTTGACAAGTGCCGTTAAGTTAATCGATATCTGAAAATATGTGATTAAATAATTCCAGCAGTTTTAAGAAATTCTATTTCCTTTTCGTATGTATTACAAGTATATTTAATTTCGAATAAAGGTATATTATGTGACTTGGCATAAACACGTTTTAATTCGTCATTCTTTACTTGAGATTCATATTGTGAAACACCACCGAACTCATCTACAGGATTATAATGCTGTTCACCTTGACACTCAATAAGACATTTAATGCTATTATCTGAACCGAGAACGGCAAAATCATAACGCAACAAGTTCTTTTGCCCTACACCATATAAGTCTTGAAACTCAACTTCGACTCTATATGCAACATTATGTTCTCTCAGTATTTTTATAGTTCGCCATTGAAATGATGAAATGTTATGGCAGTTACAATAAGCATCACAATAATATCCATCTTTCGCTTTAGATCCGTATTTATCATTTTTTATCTTAAAATCTGATGATTTAAATTCATATTCATTACCACACAGATAGCAACGACATCTATATAACTTATATACTTTACATTTGCCACCTTCCTTCCTCTTCTTCCTCTATGAAATATAATAGGTTTCCCCTCATAATTTTCATCAATACATTCTAATACCTCTAATGATTCATGTGTGGTATATAAATAATTAATATCATAACTTTCATCTTTTACTCTAGGATATGAAGCTATCCTTTTTCTCTCACGTTCCTGCTTTACCGCACAATTATCCCCACAATCTCTATATTTTTTTCCAGAAAAATAAATCTCACCAAGATACTTTACTTTTCCGCATTCACACTGGCATTGGTATTTCTTGCAAGACTTCCAATCTTGTATGAATCTATCATAAACATCTACAGAATCAAAAGTATTCCCAGTAATTATTTCTCCATTTATAAACCTTTGCTTTTTTTGTTCTAGGTCTGCAATTTTCTTTTTAGCAAATTCTTCTTGATATACTTCAAAACCACCGATTATAGTAAAACATCCATGTTTCTTTCCAATAGGCAATACGCTGTCCATGTATTTCAATCCTCCCCCATTTGTAATATAGACACTAACGATCTATCGAATACTTTTGTATTATTTAACATTCATTTACCATCTTTCTCTTCTAATGCATTAATTTGCTTTGCCCATTTCGTGGATAAGAAAATTGCAGAGTTTGCAGGTGGATTTTAGTCTGATATATATTTATAATTGTTGTAAGGGGGCTACTTAATATGAGAAAAAAGAGCTGTGCTTTACTTATTGAAGAATGTGAAGAATTGTTAAATCAAATAGATGATAAATTCCGTAAAGCATTTAAAAGTCCTGAAAATGCAGGGATTGCAGTACCTAAAGTAAAAAGTCTTCTAGAGCATTGCAGAAGCATACTAGAATATACCGCAAAAGATATTTTTGAATTAGTACTGCCTGAACAGGAAAGAATTCGCAAATTAAACAGTAAGGACAGTAATGTCTATTTTCCTTATGGACCGACAACAAAGACATTTAGAAGCAGTGTCTCTAAAAACTTACCGGGGTTATTTAGTAGTGATGAACAAGTATATCGGCTAGTTGAATGTCTTCAGGACCATAAGAGAGACGAGAAAAACAAATTCCTTACACACATGTGTAGGCGAACTAATGATAACAAGCATGATGATTTATCAGAGAGTGAAAGACAGAGTAGTACATATATGCAAATCGGGGGTCTAGCACGAATTAATCAAAATTCGAGTATTACCTTTAAGAACAATTTTGTTAACGGGATGCCGACAGGGAATTTTTCAGTTGAAAATGGCCACATATATGGTAATATAAACCCTCGCTTTCTTAATGAAATAGTTCAATATGAAGAAGGTCAATATGTATTTAAGGGAACTAGAAAGAATGTAGTACAGTTCTTACAATTTTCTTTAAACGAGATTAAACAGTTTGTTGATGATTTGTATCAAATTTTAGAATTGAGATATACATATCTATAAGTGAGAAAGAAGGACAGCCGGAAAAATCCGGCTGCTATTTTATCTATATCATACAAGTACAGGTTCTTGCTTTCTACTTTTGGGAGACTCCCCAAACTGAAAGGGCCCATGACCCAAAAAAGAAATTTGTACATTAAGGAATTTTTTTACACAAATAAGTAGTAGATGTACCAACAAACGGACTATATCCATTGATTGGTTTTAAAAACCTTATAGTTATTAATATTGGGGGTCCCGCCACATCGCTATCAAGTTAAGGTTTTGCGCTTTCCATAAAGCAAAAAATATGTTCTCCTTTCCTATAACTCTACAGAAAGGATAGCGTATTTTTTTCATTTTAGGGGGTGTTTTATTAGCTTGATAGCGATGTATAGTGACCCCTATTTTACAATAAATAAAAGGAATCCATTTTGATTAATCTTTTTCAAAATGGATTCCTTTCTTTTTAATCCAACTTTTCGTTTTATAAAAAAATTGGATTAAAACTTACAGTGGGCGCCGTTCTTGAGAACCCCAAGGGAATTAAGCGGTGCAACTTTTTTATAACAGTTAAACTTTTTTCAAAACGGTACAAAAGTAAGCCTATGACTCAAAATTACACGTATCTCGGCTGTACCCCATATTCTTTTCGACACTTATTCGACAAAATAAAAAACCTAATTTAATTAGGTTTTAACGTGTAGTTTGGTTTCAATTGGAGGGTTCTTTTAGGTTTTTTGTCTTAAATATATTTAGACACATTTTTTTAAATTGTCGTTTATACATATGAAACGGTCTAATTAATCGATTTACTTGTTGCTCTGTTAAGTAAAACTCTGTAATTTTTTCAGGAATTTCTTCTTGAAAAGGAAAATTTTCTTTATATAATCTTGTTCGCTCCAATGCAAGTTTTACGGACATTCTTACCCAATTTAATTTCACATCAGATGTGTCTATATATTCTAAAAAGTTGTGGTTTTTCCCATCATCAAGAACATAATTCTTATTGTATTGAGTAAAGAAGGGTTGATTCTTATGATTTACATTTCTAACCCAAATTATTTCTTCTGTATTTAAGTACATTGTATGCTTCTTATCTTTTGATCGAAAATACATGGCTCCGTTTTCTTGGAATAGCTTAGGATTATATTCATTTAAAAAAGCAAAACAACCGGATGAGTTAGGATCATCAAAATGAGGTTCTATAATCATATTTTCATTGTCTAAAATTTGATCATTATTAGTTAACTTTGTGATCTCTACATCAAGAAAAGGAAGCGCATGATGAAAATAAGAAGAGTTGTATGGCTTTGTAAAAAAACCTTTATTATCAAAGCGAATTACTTTTGCAAACTCCATTGTTTGATTAAGCATCTAGTTTCCTCCTTATTTCTCTAAATATAATTCCACTAACACTCCTGTTCCCGATTAGTAAAGTCATCAAGAAGCATAAAATATTTAATTTTATAAAAGGCATGATTGAGATTTTAAATAACAACCATTATTTCCAAAATATTACTTGCATGTTTATTTATTTTATCATAAACGTACGTACGTATTAGGTATATAGTTTTTGAAATGAGTTTTCAACAAAAAGACAGTTAAAATTGCTTGATACTAATTGTCCAAAAATAATCGTTTTTGATTAAATATGCTATGAATCAATTAAAATTATTTATTTCTTTTAGGGTGAATGAATATTTGAATGCTTCCATTCATGTTTAACTAGAAAAACAAAAAGAACTTGTAGGAATCACTACAAGTTCTTTTTGAGATAATGTAAATTTGGAAACAACAAACTATCTTAACAGATTCATCATAGAAACTACAGGGGTGATGCTTTGACAATTTCATTATATAACAAATATTAGCAATTAAATATTTTAATTTTGAAAATTATGTGAATTTATAAAATGTTAATATGTTTTATTTTCATATCTTTTTACAAGCCTGTAAAATGTGGTTTTAGATAGATCCGCTTGTTTCCTTGCCTCAACAGCAGTTATCGTACCTGTTTTCCAAGCGTTATAAGCAGCGATAAATTCAACTGTAATTTCTGTCTTTGGTCTTCCGAGATGTATTCCTTGTTTTTTAGCTAGATGTATTCCTTCTTGTTGTCGGACTTTTATCTTTGATCGCTCTTCTTCAGCAAGCCACGAAAGAATTTGAAGTACCAGGTCTGTAATGAGATTTCCCAAGTTATCTTGATACTTAGTTGTATCTAATAAAGGCATATCAATTACAACGATGTGGGCTTTAATATTTTTAGTAATATCCTTCCATTCATTTAAAATCGCTTCTTTGTTTCTCCCAAAACGATCTAATGATTGTACATATAAAATATCTCCTTCCCGTAACATCATTTTTACAAGTTGATATTTTTGACGATTAAAATCTTTACCAGATTGTTTATCAATGAAAATATCTCTTTCATCAATACCAACTTGTTTCATTGCTTCTAGTTGTCTACCTTCGTTTTGATCTTTGCTACTTACACGTATGTATCCGAATTTTCTGTTATTCAAGGTATCAGAATCTCCTTCTCTTGATGTTTTATAATACATATTATAGCAAAATAGTTCCAAAAGGTATCTATCTTTTAGAAACGTTTCAAAAATCAATTTTTGAGGTTTTGGAACTAATATTTCATGTAATTTTTATAGTTCCAAAAGGTGTACCTTTTGGAACAAAAAATAGAATCCTTATGATAAGGATTCTGCAACAGGAAACAACAAATATATAGAAGTAAGATAAAGAGAATTACTTATTATTATATCGCATATATACATAATGTAATGTTGAGAAAATGTTAAGAAATGGTCAAATCATTCTCATATGTATTATGCAGTAATGGTTGAAACGGCTTGTTTGTAAACGAGTTTCTGTTTACCATGAACCATCATAAGAATCGCAAATTTGTCCATTGCAAGAATCTGCCCGGTTATCCTAACCCCACTCTTTAAAACTACAGTGATTGGCTTTTTTTTCTCTTTTAATAATTCAGATGTTTTCTCTTGTAGACCGTTCATATAGCTTCCCCCCCTTTCTATAATCGTATCATACTTAAATTTAAATACTGGCTTATACACGTATTTCTCATATAGCCATTGAAAAGGAATCTCCTAGTATTACGGATTTGTTTTTTATTACAAGAAAGCTCATTTTTTCGTTTTGGGGTAATTCTGAATTCTTAAGTTGATGGGCATGGGGTATTTTGTTTTGTTAGCTTGATAGTGATGTGGTGATACCCCATTAATTAGATATAGTATGTGAAATTTTAAAAGAAGACACTCAATTCGAGTGTCTTTTCTTTTTGTAGATATTATTATTGAAGATTTACTCGAACTTCTTCTTCTGATAAGGAAATTGGTTTGAAGATTAATTGAAGCTTAGGATCTCCTTGTTTTGATTCGAAAGCAATAGTTCCAGTTATTTTCCCATTTTGTGCAAGTTTTCCAAAATTCAATTGAGTATCTTGGTTAATCATAGTTAACGTTGGATCTACAATATTTCCTTCACTGTTTTGTAAACTGAAATCGTGAGCATTATAATGTATTTCTTCTTTGCCGCCGTTTTCTATAGTTACATTAGCGATTAAAAATTCATGACCCTCTTTAGGTTTATCGAATTCTCCACCTGGAGACTTTTCAACATTTGTAACAGTTAATTTGTGATTTCCAAGTTTAATTGTTTCGCCAACTTTAAATTTTTTTTTCTCTTCTTTCTTTTCAGTTGTTTGTTCTGTTTTTGTATCATTTGATACTTTCTTGGCAGTTTCTTCTGTATCACTACATCCCGCTAGACTTATAACAAGCGCTCCAGTTATAACGAGTGTACCCATCTTCTTATACATTTCGTTTCCTCCAATTATGTAAAATGTATGATTCCTGAACTATCATAACAAATATGGTTACAACTTTTTTGTCAGATTATGTCGAACATAAATAAAAAAAGAGAGCATAAGCTCTCAGATGGAAAATGTTTCTTCTACAAGGGGTCACCATACATGCCCATCAACTTAAGAATTCAGAACTATCCCAAAACGAAAAAATGAGCTTTTTTGTTATAAGTTAGCACAAAATTTCTTTCTGGGGATACTTTGGTCGTAACTAGAATGAATCGTTTGGGTCGAAATACCATTCAGCTATTACAATTAGTAGAACAACTTCGGGAAAAGGATGTTCACTTTGCGATTTTAAATTTAGGAATAGATACTAGAACTCCAACAGGAAAATTCTTTTTAACTGTCATGGCTGCCTTTAGTGAACTAGATCGAGAAATGATTAAAGAAAAACAACGTGTGGGAATAAAGTTAGCGAAACAAAAAGGAGTGTATAGAGGAAGATTGAAGAAATACACGGATAAGCACCCAGGTATGAATCATGCGATTGAATTAAGGAAGCATACCAATAAAACTGTTAAGGAAATCTGCCAAATTACAGGAGTGAGTCAGGCCGCTCTGTATCGTAGATTAAAAGAACTTTAATAAAGTTCTTTTTTTATTTGTAATTAAATCCCAGAGTGGCCCCTCATACCCAGAATCATTTCCGTACCCCCATTAGAGTCGATCTTTTTTCTTTGTCACTGTTTCAGATAAAAGAGTTACTATTTGAAGCACGTTGGAATCCCATTAATAGTGATAATATTTTATGAATTGGAAAACAATAGTACTTAGGAAAGGGAGGATTGCGAATGTCTGTAAAAAATCGGTTAACTGGATTGGTCGTTTTGCTTACGATTATTGTGGTTGTGACAACTCCAGGCTCACACAGTGTATTTGCCGAATCCGGCGTCGTAACACAGCCTATTGAGTCAGTGAAAGTGATTGAGGTCGGGTTGAACGATGATTACTTTAATCCGAAAGTCATCACTATCCCGATTGGAAGAACGACAACGTTGATATTGAAAAACCAAGGTAAGAAAGAGCACACCTTCACAGTGGAAAAGCTCAGAATTGACGCCGAAGTCCAGCCGGGAAAAGAAAAAATCATTACCGTGAAACCTAAAAAGCCCGGTACATATGAACTGATATGTCGGTACCATTTCCAGAAAGGAATGGATGGAAAAGTAATAGTCAAATAACAAGCAGGGCCAATCGGGCCTTGTTTTTTTAATAAGCAACGGTAACTTACTTATTATTACCCAGACATCATTATAACCGCTAACTCCCATCCACAAACAGATGTTCTTACAAAAAGGTAAACGCTCACTTTTTGTAAAGTAAAGAGGTAGGTTTGTTCAATAAGACATAGTAATTAAGATTTTCCACAATCGGGCGCGATTGTGGAGCAATACAGGTAGAAAATGATCAAACTTTTTTATAAAAGAATAATTCAATTGAATATATTAAGAGCGTGTTTTGATCAATCTTTTTTCAACACACGCTCTTTTCTATGATCGTTTATCAAGGTTATTAGTATTAATTTGATCAAACTTTATTTTAAAGCAACAACGGCGTTACAGTCCATAATGATAGGGAAATTAGCTATTACCTCTGTACAAGCTACACTCAATATTTCTATTTCTTCTTCAGTGGGTTCTCCATCAAAATAACCTTTCCAATATAGCGTTTTATTTTCTAATTTTACAGTAAGCCCTCTTAAATTGTTCGGTATTGCACCTAACAAAGAGTAATGGCAAATAATAATTAGGTCATTTATTGTCGGAATCATATTTTTCACCTCAATTAAAGTATATCATTCCTTAATCCCCCCCTTAACACAATAAGAGACTTTTAAAGACCTATATGTGAAAATTGACATTTTCACCTGGAAATATCAATTTTCTCGTTTTGGGGTATTTGCTTTTCTTAGCTTGATAGCGATGTGGTGCTACCCAAAATTAACTGACATTCTAACCAATTTTTTTTGATATTAAGGAACTCGTAACCATACTCAGACTTAATTGATTTATAAACATTACTCCTGCGATGAGTTTTTATAGTCAGTCTATAGTTAAAGAAGCGATTCCGGTGTCATCTTAATCAGAACAATGATTCTAGGAGAATAGATGAATCCTATATAGTTCAGTCGATTTAAAAGTGATGAATTAGTACTTTTCGATCGAACCTTTTTAGACTAAAACTAACTTAGCTATATTTTTTCACTTTCTAACATTTTTCTAATTTCATCATAATATTTAAATACATTTTGATTTGACGATAATCCGGATACCTGACCGTCCCCTGTCTCTATGACACCCCAACTACCATCATCAAGTTCAGCAAAATCAACAGTATAGAACTTACTTTTGAGGGATTTGAAAATTTGAACAAAGTCCCTCGGAATGATCTTACTTGTGTTAGGTTGATTGGAATTTCTGCAAAGAGATACTAGTTCCCCATTTAAGAAAAACGCTCTATATTCATTTGTAAAACCAAAATATTTTTTTAAATCTACAAATTCCTTAATCACGATACCACCTGTATATAAATTGGCTCGGAGTTCAATAAATTTTTGTATATAATAATCCATTTTTTGACCAACAACTGGTGTTTCAAAATAATCTGGAAAACTTGAGCCCTTAACTGATTTCACATAATCTTTGACCATAAATCTTTTAAAGGATCTATTTATAGTAACCCAATCAATCGTTTTCTGGTCTTGATAATAGATACTCTTGGGTGTGTAAGATTTTATTGAATCATAGACATTTGGAAACAGGTGGCATTCGTTGTACTCTACAGGAGAGTTTATTAATTTCAAACCCTTGTCCAATAATTCTTTATAAAGATCTTCATATTGCAAAGGTGTTAGCATCCATCCTCTATACACACAGGTTCCCCTGTACCTGTTATTTGGATATATACTTAGTTTGCCATTTGTGATGAATTCTTCGTAATCATAGACTGCAGTTTCAAACTCAGGGAATTTTGCTACTTCGTTATATTCATCTTTATAATTAGCGTCAACTTTTCTGATGTCAAAATAATCGGATGGAAATAAAAATAACGTGGACATATTTTACAAATTCCTTTCACACTTTATGGGATTATGGAGCAAAAAATTTCTTAAACTAATAAATACTAATTATGCTTCTCTTAGTAGAGGGCATTATCAAGAAATGTAAATCGTTTCAACCAGAATTTACTTCACTGCCCTTGAGGTGATACCTCCGGTACAAATTTAGTTTTTGTAATAGAGGGGAGAGAATGTCTGACTATTCTTCACTTAATCATTACGCGATGAGTTCATGAAGTCCAATACAATCCAGTGTACCCAGTGACAATTAAACTGCTCTCGTATATGTTAAGGAATCAGCATGTTAAATTCACTAACATTATCACTAATTTTATTGATATCGAATGCTTTATTATCTCCACTTATATTTAATTGATTCTCATATTCTTTCATTACCTTGTAAAATGTATTTTTCTTTAGTCCTAATCGATTCATAAAGATTACGCCTGAAATTTCTCTATTTTTCCATGTTAGATATGTTTCTTCTATAAATCTTTTAAATGTGCTGATATCGGTAACAAATAAAATCACTCCTGTTTTATAATGACTGGGATAATATCAAAATCCTGATTCTACCCCTGAATACTATATCCAACGCTAATTAACATAACAATCTTTATCGGAAATAAAAAAGCTATACAGAACTAAGAATATAGATTATGTATCCATGGAGATACAGTCCCAAGCTTCATTTCTATAACTGATTAGCCAAAACAAGCCCCTTCGTCTTTCAACTACAATACTTTCCTGCATACCAGCAGTCGCTTCTCTCTCATTAATTCTATCATGTACACAAGCCCAATGAAGCCGATAAATGAGGTCGGCCTCGTCCAAAATCTCTTCTGCACTTCGCAACCTTGTTTGTTGATAAAATTCATTAAAAGAACCACAATCAGAAACAAGTTTAATTGCGTAATGACAGTCACAGATCTCTTTTGGAAATTTCAGTGTATTCACGAGACCTATTGACCAAAGTAAAACCCACTGGGCTTCATACTGCCATGCAATCTGTATGGCTTCTTTCTGGTCAGGTTGCTCTGAATTTAGGAAATCTCTTTCCTGCTTCGTTAATGATTCAACCACACCGAATTTGTTCAACAGCTCCATGACGAACTCTTTGGAAGCTTTTAAATCTCCTTCTTGGGCAACATCACAAGCATATTGTATGACAATCAGCAAAGCTACTGCTCTCTTCGTAATCTCTTCTCGACTTCTCAACTGAATACTTGTCAAAGGAGGCAATTGAGACAACCCTTCGATATATGGAATCCCCTTATCTTGCAGGTTGTTTATCGATTTCTGTCTTCTTTCTTCCCCATCGGTAGAAGTACTATCCTTGCCCATTATTATCTTCGTACATGCGTGAGGAGTAAATTCTGAAGGACCAGAGGATCCATCTGGAAATACGATTACTTGTCCATCCTTCCCGATGAGAGTACGATCAGGGATAAAACCAATACCGTTTACCTGATTGAGTAACTTAAGGAACAGTTCCACGTAGTCATCACTATAATCCTTCTCCGTCTCTATAGCAATTATGGTATTAATTACAGAAATCTGTGTCAAAACCATCGTCTTAACGCGTTCTTCTTGAAATGCAATTTGATCGTACATATGCATCATTCCAGGAATATTATTGGAAAAATAATCAGGATATGATTCTTCAGAATACACCCGGATAATAATTTTATTTTTGCCAAATAGTCTCTTCGATTGAATAGTATATTCATTTTTATTGCGCACAACCTTGAATCCATTTTGGAAAACTTGAGTAATGAAACCTTCTATATCATTTGTATCGTTCCTTGATGCAAATATCGTGAAAAATCTCAACTTTTTCCCTCCTCGAATGCTTATATTCCACGTAGCTATTTTGAAAAACCCTTAGTGTTATTGTATACAATGTTTGGTTTCACGTTGTCATTTTAAGAAGATTGTACGTTTAGGGGTACGAAAACGATTCAAAGAATAACCCGCCACATCTGAAATTTTTTCCAATTAAACTTTTGAGATAAGTCATATGGGACGCTTTTACCTTAGGAGAATCGTCAAAAAGCCTAACATCCCAATCAAGTACACTCTACTGGGATGAATTTAAAATATATATCGTTAAAAAACAATTTAAATAGAGTATTTCAGGTTTGGAAAAGTAAAAAAGATACAAAAATTCTATTTTTTACAGATGTGGCGGGTCAATGGCCGAATCGTTGCCGTATGCCTATAACAAAAGAACCTCACACTTTATCCACCTTAAGATACTTTAGTATTTCTAGAAATAATATATAAGATTAATACAAGAATAAATAATGAAATACTAACTATGCCAGTTACTGTCTCGTTATTTATTGTGTAATTTACAATAGTAATAATAAACAAACAAAGAGTACCTATTAATGCTAACTTTTCTTTTATAAATTTAAGCATTAATTCATCCCCTTTTCTAATAAATATAGCACAAATAAATTAGAAAATAATGTAAAATCAGAGAATTAAATCTTTAAAATCGAAAATAAACTTTTGAATAAAAGTTTACTTTCAATTTCACTAAAAAAAAGCCAAAAGATGACATTAAATAAGTCATCTTTTAGGGATAGCACCAACATTTCGTACGCTTAGAATTCCCTGTCCATACCTTACGAATTTGTAAGCTTTTTGTCATGTATTTGAATAGTACCAACTAATACAAGGGGATTATAATACTGACTATATAGCAATTATTATATGTTAAATAAACTTAAAGACGGAGGTCTAAAATGAAAAAATATATTTTATCTTTAATACCATTTATCTTAGGAGTCGGATGTTTAGTTAGCTTTAATACGGTCGGATCTAAAGTCGCAGCGGATGGTACTCTTGTAGAACCATTTTATTTACTACCAATTGGTTATTCATTGATAGCTATCGGTATCATTAGTATTTTTGTAAGTGAAATGAAAAAAGTTAATAGATAAAGAAAAAAGAATCTTATCTTAAGTAAAGTTCTTTTTTATGGGGTATCGTTTTAAAAATAAGCTTAGCGTACAAAATTTTCCGGATATTAGCGGTACCCCTTACATAAAACGAAAAAGAGTCCTAAATTAATAGGGCTCTTTTTCATTATTTTGAAAGTAAACTTTTTATTATTAGTTTACATTTGCATATCATTATAAACACCTTGATATAACCTAATTAAGAATTCTATATAAATACAAATTATATCTCTTAAATCTACAAATGTAATATAATGATAATAATATATTCATTGAAAGATTGAGGGGGAACATTATGCAAAGTTTAAAAGTAAGCATATTTAGCTGATAAATCGTCTTAGCGTACACCAAACACCTTAAATTGTGTCCAAATTGTGCCGTAACGTACAATTTTCTTTTTTTGATATGGTGAGGCCTTATTGTTTAAATCGATATTTGGGAGCGTTTCAAACAAATATAGAAGATAATGATAGGGACTTAAATTGTTCTCTTTTGCGGTTTCAATCACATTATACATAATGGCACTTCCTCTAGCACCTCTCGGTGTATTTGAGAACATCCAATTTTTTCTCCCGATCACAAATGGTTTAATAGAACGTTCACTTCTGTTGTTATCGATTTCTAAACGACCGTCTAATAAAAAAGTTTCAACAGAATAAAAACATGATTCTTCCCCCAAAAAAACTAGCTACTATAAATTACTAGTTCAGATTATCTTGAAGTTATTTTTCTTTCTTCTTTTTAAATGCCAAAACATAAAATAATATGGGGATTAAAAAATCTGCCAATAACTCTCCCATTCCATAAGGATCGACCTTAATATCTCCTCCTGCTAGATGCATAATAGATGATATTGTAAACAAAATTGCTACAACTAATGCCCATTTACGTTGAATTAATTTATTATTCATTTTTCTTCACTTGCTTTCATAAAATATTTTTTTCATACAATACCCATTATGGTAGTAATACCTATATTAATTAGGGTTTATTTCGTATGCGAATTTTTAAATAATCTACACTGATCCCCTATAAAAAGCAAAAAAACTCCTCTAAAAATTTCCTAATGCAGTCTTAGATTGATAGTGATGTGGTTGTACCACCAAGTATATTGTATTTCAATCCAATTACTATTTTACCATATTTAACTATATTGTTGTTAAGAAAGGTGAATTATTCGTACCACCAACATTTTAACAAAAATATACGCTAAGACAGTTTTAGGAAGCGGAAACTGAATTTTTTATACGCTAAAGATATGCAGGATTTCATGCAGGTTGCGAGGACGATTTGAACTGCCAAATGCTGTTGTGACAGGAATGTATGAAATCCTGCATATAGAGAAGGGAACGGAAAGCTGGAAAACTTTTGGTATGAATGGTTTTCTGGGATTTGGTTACTGCTGATAATGGGACGTTATGTTAACTCTATATGAATATAATATTCATATTTTTTCTTTTGTTTTACTTAAAGAGGTACTGCCAGCATTTCAGAAAAACCCCACACTAAGCAAAAAATACAATAAGCTGCCATATCGACAGCTTATTTATATAATTCTAGGAAGCTAACTTTTAATATTACAGCAAACCCTTTATCACTAAAATGATTATTGGAATAGACCAGGAGATTCCTAACCCTAAATTTATTGTATTCCTCCTTATATACATACCAAAATAATCCAATAATTGTGGTATAATTTTCAATATTGTGTGGGAATGGAGAACACGATTTAAATTAAGATTACGCCTAAAGAACTAGGGTTGATTGCTAAAAAGTATGATAATTTAAGAGAGTCTGTTGAGTTGGGGATGATGAATTGAAAAATAATAAATCAAATAAAGCTTTAAAGATTGGAACTAATATCGTACTTATTTTATTATTCTTAGGTGCAGTCCAAATGTTTTTTGGTGAAAATTATAAAAATAACCACTTTGGTTGGTTATTTTTGATAGCTTTTTGGATGGTTAGAAGTATTTATGGTTTTATCATAAATTTAAAAGAAGGAAATAAGAAGTTAGCATTAATTGATTTAGGTTTAGTAATTTTTGCTTCTTATTTTTTATTTTCCCAGAGTGTTAAATATTTTCTCTGAAAATAACTAGTTCACTAACGGGTCTTTAATTTGAATAAACCTCATATAAAAAAAGCTTAGAGTCATATGAAAACTCTGAGCTTTTTTGGATAATACCGATAAAAAAAATTATGTGAACACTAAAGTCCTCCAGTTAAACAATCTGGAGGACTTTTAATAGTCTTCTAAATACATTGAATCCCGATAATGTGACGTTATGTTAACCAAACATGTATGTTTATTCAATGTGGTTTTTTTCTTATTCAGGATCCTGTCTTTTTGATTTTCCTTTTACCATTGATATTTACCAATTATTTTTCTTTTCTCAATACCGTTTTTATGACAATAATGTTATTTAATTTTTCGTTGCCTCATTATACCTATCACAATTGGAATACCTGTCCCGATAATTACGATAGGTATAAATAATTTTCCAAAACTATTTCCCCACCCTAAAGCTATTGAGATTGACTCATATTGGATCAAAGCAAAGATAAATAAACAAATATTTTTTATTTGATTAACCGCTTTTCGACTATTCAAATAAAACTTCTCAGCATTCGATTTATTAAATCTTCGTGGGTAGTTATGAACTTCGGGAAACTTTTCTAAAGCCTGCATTAAGAGCAGTATGAATACCCCGATACCCGGTAAAATTAAAAGTTCCCATTTTGTCCCCCAACGATCAACAACCCCAGCTGCGTTATAATGTCCCGGTACTTGCTCAGGTAAGTTTCCCCAAATCATGATCAAAAAAATTATTGATAATAAAAAAGATGAATATCCAATGATATCCCAAATCCGTTCACTTTTTGTTTTTTGGATTTTTATTTTTGGTCGTTCCCATGATTTTTCCATGTTTTTACTCCCCCTCTACGATATTTTTATTTTTTTATATCCACATAGCTCTTCTTAAACTATATTTTATCATTTTTCCTGTTTTGGATCTGTTCGGCTTGGCGAAAACTAAAAAACAGCCGAATTTCTCTATGCAATGAGAAAAATACTACCTTACCATTGTATGGAGAAAAACTTGCTACCTATAACGAAAATTATGGTGCGACAAGAAGTTGCATTCCCACAGTGTAGCTTACGCTACCCCTCTAGACGCAAAGAAGGTCTCCATCCGAAACTGTATTTCTGGTAACGGGAATGTAGGTTGCATGAGGAAATGCGGAAACAGAGGACAAATGCATGGTCCGGAACACTGCTAGGAGAAGATAGGTATGGTAAACGAGAGTGAAGGTTTGTAAGCTTCGTAAACGTTAGCTCAAGATAATGCATGGCTTTGCTTGGGTATTGGCAAGAGGAAAAGTAGGGT
>NZ_KB895724.1:0-40315 GCF_000374965.1 Bacillus sp. 95MFCvi2.1
CCTTTCGCTTTACCACGTTTTTCTTCTAGTCCTTTGATACCTTCAGCCTCAAAGTGTTTCACCCAACGTCTTACTACTGAGTGATCAATTCCTAGTTCTTTAGCGACCGTTTTGTATCCCATTCCTTCTTTAAGGTATAAATCTACTGCTTTTTTCTTAAATTCTATATCGTAAGTTACTCTAATTTTACCCATAGAAAAAATCCCCCCCATAGTAAACAGATTAATGTGCTTTCTTTTTACTGTCTACTATAAGGGGATCATATCATTTTTGGATGTTTTTTATGTTTCGTAAATTGGAATGCTGTACATTATCAAAAAAATAAAAACTAATTGTGTGATAGACTAAAATTTGAAATAACATGTATGTAGTAGTTCGGCTATTAGGATACAGGTTACGCATTTAATATATATATGTCTCTGACAGAATGTTTATTGGATAACCAAAAGGGGGAGAAAAGTATGTTACATAGTTTACATGCAATAGAAGAAGTACGAAATGGAAACATGTATACGAAAGAAGCGAATATATGGCTAGGATTTTTATTGGAAGAATATGGAGTGGTGAGTATAGAAAGGAATTACCGAAGTATATTAGAGTATGTGGAACGGACGCTAAGGCATTTAGAAAAAATGAATGCTTCATACGGTATTCGTGCTCGTGTAGAAACTGTATTATGCTGGAGTGAAGTATCGAAGTGTGGTTCTGTAACGCAACGCAAGAAGTGGGAGGATTTAGGAGTGTCGTTTTTAGCACATAACGAAGATTCAGCTTTTATTTATAGACGCTATTTTCCATATGATGATGTAACGTTTACACTTATTCGTACGCATGGATTAATAGGGCAAGTATTACGAGGAGAAGTATCCATGACTTCTCATGATGAACTGGTAAGATTATGGCAGCGAGGTGTGATTCAAAAAGATGAACTGCGTGAAGTGCTTCGTGTTTTAAATGAATGTATTATTACCGGGGTATCTGATAAGTTATGGATAAGAGTGAAGGAAGAGGTATATGAACGTATTGAACAAATACTTTGCGGAGAACTAATGGAATATAGTGTAAAGCAGCGAATTCGGCGGTTACGTACGAATGCTTCACCTAACGATACATATTTTGTTCAAGAGTATGATTCAATTATGAATGATAGGTTAGAAGAAATGTTTACAGTTTTATTTGATTATGACCTTTGGTATGTAGAAGCAGCATTAACTCATTTTAGTTTTGAAGAATTCGTGAAAGTATTTGCATTAGCCTACCAACATATTACTCAGAAGAATATAGATCATATCAGTTTCCAGCCTCTTATGGACGCATTGTATTATGAGAGAGAGGGAGATAAATACTTAAATATTTATACGAAACGAGCAATTGAAAAAGTATTGCGAAGTGTATCAATAGTAGAATTGCTAAATATGAGTCGAATTCCTCAATCAGAAATGTATCCTGAATTAAAGGAAACTGAAAACGTATTAACAATTGGTTTTGGAACAAGTGAGGTTGGAAAAACACTCATCGAATTTTGTTTAGCCTGTAAAAAAGAAAATAATGCTCATTATGAACAAGCTGTCATGATGTTATGTGAAATATTTGGCTTACGCCGGGATGTGTTTGATCGATTGGAAAATGAGGAAGAATATCTTTCGCATATGAATGGAAGTGTAGATGATAAAGTTGTGGTTCTTCCATATGTAGTAGGAGATACAATAGTAGAAATTGGTCCCGGTGGGGGCGTAATGATGAATAAATTTAAAGAGGTTTATCCGAATAAATCGGTTATTGGAATAGATTTATCACGAAATGTAATTGAGAAGTTAACAAGTGATAAATACGAAAAAGGCTACAACTGGGAAGTTACACTAGGCGATGCTTTACATCTTGCAGATACATTCCATCCGGAAAGTATTTCTACAGTTCATTGTGGTTCAGTAAATCATGAGATTTTTTCTTACGGAGAAACAGATGGTAAGAAATTTAATGTTGCGACAATGGAACGTCTAGTGAGAAGTGTATTTCGAGTATTGACTTCTGGAGGACGTTGGATTATTCGTGATGGAGTAAAGACAGAAAGTAAAGAATGGTGTGAATTACATTTTCATGATGAAACCGCTATGCCTTTCTTAAAAAATTATCAACGTGATTTTCAAGGGCGACAAATTAAGGTGAATATATTAGATGTGGATCGAGTAAGAATGCCAGTTAATGATGCAATGGAATTTTTATATACGTATACGTGGGGAGAAGAAGCGTATCCACATGAGGTGCAAGAACAATTTGGTGTATTCACACTTCAAGAATATATTGATTTTGTAGAGAGTGTTGTAGGTTCAGAGAATGTAAAAGTAATTGAGGCCAAGCAGTACCTTCTAGAAGGTTATATAGAACATTTATCGCAAAAGGTTACATTGTATGATGAACATGGTGAACAAATAGCATTGCCGAATAGTACATGTTTGATTGTGTTTGAGAAAAGATAAAAGAGACGGAATCATGTTT
Organism: Bacillus sp. 95MFCvi2.1; assembly: GCF_000374965.1. NCBI lineage: Bacteria > Bacillati > Bacillota > Bacilli > Caryophanales > Bacillaceae > Bacillus > Bacillus sp. 95MFCvi2.1. The sequence continues at coordinate 2,497 of NZ_KB895724.1, forward strand.
TTTACTTAAAAGATAGAAGATGGGGCTAGCAAAATTCGATTTCGCTGCCTCGTTCCAGAAAAGATTCTGAAACGGATTTACATATAATCTGTTTCGGAATCTTTTTTTATGAGCATGTATAAATTGAGCTTTAGAAATTATGTTTACTAGTTTTATATTTTAAACTAATTTTTCCTAGATTTTACTTAGATTTTACTTTCACCACCTACAATGAAAATAAGAAAACGTAAGTGATAAAAATTTACACTTGTTTCATAAAGTGAGGAGGTAACGTGATGGAATTAATAATTGACCACGTAACAAAAAAATATGGTGAGAAAATAGCATTGAATGATTGTAGTTTACATTTAAAACCAGGAGTATTAGGACTTTTAGGCCCGAACGGTGCGGGGAAGTCTACACTTATGCGTATGTTAGCAACAATTGAACAACCGACGAATGGTAGTGTGATATGGGATGGGGAAAATATTCAAAAGAAACCGAAGTTGTTACGTTCAGAGCTCGGATATTTACCGCAAGACTTTGGTGTATATCCAAATATGAACGCGGTCGAATTTCTAGAGTATATAGCAGCGATGAAAGGTTTATTAATGAGCTCTTCAAAAAAGCGGATCAATGAATTGCTTGAAGCGCTGAACTTAATGAATGACCGGAAACGACTATTAGGTGGCTATTCAGGTGGAATGCGGCAAAGAGTTGGAATTGCACAGGCGCTATTAAATGATCCGAAATTATTGATTGTAGATGAGCCGACAGTAGGATTGGATCCTGAAGAAAGAATTAGATTTAGAAATTTATTATCTAGTCTTTCTACGGATAGAATGGTTATTTTATCGACGCATATTGTAACGGATATTGAATCAATTGCGACAGATATTGCTTTATTATCAAAAGGAAATGTATTAGCTCATATGAGACCTGAACAACTATTAAAGCATGTAGAGGGAAAAGTATGGGAGTGGGTTATACCAGCTTCTGAGTTACATCATGTTCAAAAGAAATATATAGTAAGCAGCGCGATTCACCGGAGTGATGGAATTCATGCACGCATCGTTTCCAGCAATGCGCCTAGTGCTAAAGCACATATAATCGCAGCCTCTCTTGAGGATGCTTACTTATATTATGTTTCTTCGAAAGGAGGGCATAAAATTGAACAATGTATATAATCTATTTTATTTCATTAAAAACAATTTAATTAGACAAATGAGAAGTTATCCATTTCTAATTGTAATTGGATTAACGATTTTTTTGGGATATGCTTGTGTGCCAGCAGCTTCAGCAGGCTATGAAATATTTTATCTTGGTGGAGTTAGAGGAGTATATAATTCAAATTGGCTTGGTGGTATGGGAGCAATGACTTCTACTTTATTTATTTGGTTGCTTGGTTTTTATATGTTAAGAAGTCAAATTTCAGACGATCAACAGTTAGGAGTAGGGCAATTGATTGCCGCTTCACCTATAAGTAAATTTCAATATATTTTTAGTAAAACGATTTCTAATTTTATTGTTTTAGTGGTCATTGAGACGGTATTTATCATTGCTTTTATGGTAATGCAATTTATACGTGGGGAAGACCTTTCGTTTCAATTAGGTGGTTATTTATATCCACTCTTTTATATTGTATTTCCTTCATTATTGCTTCTAGCGGCATTCACAATTTTTTTTGATGTGTTTCCTGGTCTAAAAGGTGTAGTAGGCAATATTGTGTTCTTTTTCTTGTGGGTGTTATTAGCGATTATGTCGTTTGAAATGTCAAATCGTTATTTAGATGTATTTGGTTTAGGAATCATTCGTTCTGATATGATACATGATGCAATGAGAGAATATGAATTTTTAAGAGAAACAAATGGTGGAGGATTCGGGTATAACCCGGTAGAGGGAAAGATTAAAACATTTCACTGGGATGGATTGACTTGGGATGCAGAAATGCTTGTAACAAGTTTGGTTTGGATTGGAATGGCGATGTTACTAATTTGGCTAACGTCCCTTGTGTTTAATAGATTTCTTACATTTACCAAAGTAAAGGAAAAGGTAAGAGAGGTTGAAGGGAATAAGAAAACAATCGCTGTGAATGAACAAAATCATAACTCTTTTATATTCACTTCTATAACGAAAACAAAGAGCATTAGTATGTTTCGTTTAATTAAAGCGGAGCTATCGATTATGTTAAAAGGGTTTACGATTTGGTGGTATGTAATTGCGATTGGGCTTATAGCATTTGGATTGATATGTCCGGTAGATATATCAAAAGGATGGCTACCTATTATTATAATTTGGCCAATTGCAATTTGGTCACAGATGATGACGAGAGAAAAATACTATGGTACGGATCAAATTATTATTTCGAGTTGTTCCCCATTGTATAAGTTTTTTGCAACATGGATTTCAGGTGTTATCGTGGGTCTCATTATCTCCAGTGGTCTTATCATTCAATTTATATTAATTGAAGATATTTCATTCTTGTTTTCTTGGCTTAGCGGTATAGTGTTCATTCCAACGCTAGCGTTAGTATTTGGAGTGTGGAGCCGAACGCATAAATTGTTTGAAGTCATGTATATACTTTTATGGTATTTAGGGCCAGTGAATCATCTTCCATATGTAGACTTCTTAGGAATATCAACATCATACGCTATTTTGTATATGGGGTTATCTATCTTATTGCTAAGTATTGCATTAATTGGGCAGTTACAGCAAATGGGAAGGCTACGGCTAATATTCAAGTAAGTAGTCAAGAGGGGTGATGTAATGAAGGGAATCAAAGAGAAAATATATTTATTTTCATCTATAAGTCTAATGACTTTAAGTATAGTGGCTTGTGGTACAAAAGAGAGTGAAGCGCCAGTCTCCAAACAGTTCGCCGTGAAAAATATAAATGAGATTTATATAAAAACAGTAGGAGAAAATATTAAACTCCATGCTACAACAGAAACAGATATTAAAGTTGATATAGGAGAGATAAAAGATGTAAAAGTGAAAGAGAATGGGGAGAAATTAGAAGTTATTACAGAACACTCTTCATCCATTGTAAATTTAAAAACAGCTACTGTGCATATATACCTTCCTGAAAAAACATATGAAAAAATAGATGTTAAAACAGAGTCAGGTGAGGTAATAGGTGAAAATATAGCATCTGAACAATTGAATTTGTATAGCGATTCAAGTGATATGACAATAAAAGAGTATAAAGGAAACAATATAAAAGGAGTTTCCAAATCAGGAGGGATTATGTTACAGGGAGTGGAAGGAAGCTTCGATATTCAAAACGATACGGGAGAGGTGAATGTATCCGCTGTTTCAAATTTAAAAAATGAAAGTAAAATAAAAACCGAATCATCTCATATAAATATAAACTTTAAGAGAGAGCCAAAAAATCTAGAGGTTGACTTGTCAACGCGTGCGGGCCAAATAAAAAATGAATTTTCACTTTCAACTGGTGAAAAAGGAAACAATCATAAGGTAAAAGGTCGTATAGGAACTGGAAAAGGGAATGATACAAAGTTAACGGTGCAGTCTATGACAGGAACGATTGAGTTAAAACGTAATGAGAGTGTGAAACAGCTTTAAAAAATAAAGTTCGATTATGAAAGATACATTCTGAATGGATACTCTCGCTCTACTTAGAATATGTTTGTACAGTATAAATCTCTTTATAGGTGTGTTTATTTAAACTTTTTAAATTATTCTAGATTGCTCTTCATCGGTGCACTGTATACTCTCTTTTTCTTGACAGGAATATCATATAGTATTAATATACCGGGGAGTATATTAATACTATATACATGGTAAAAACGTCTAATGAAAAGGAGTACAGGGTGTCATGCGAAGGAAAAAAGAATTAACAAATTCGAATTCGAAACGACAGTTATCGAACATTTTAGCCCAAACGGTTAAAACCGGAATTATTAAATCGAATTTGGTCCCAATGTTTGCTGGGTTAACATTGGCTTTATATAAATATAAGATTAGCCCGTTTGAGAAAATTCCAGAGATTATATTTGCTTTCATCGGTTCTATTTTAATCATAGGTGCAGCAGGGGCTTTTAATAATCTGTATGATCGTGATATTGATTCGATTATGGAGAGAACCAAAAAGAGACCAACTGTAACCGGAGAAATAAGCCCTAAGGCTGTATTATGGCTTGGAATATTGATGACAATCTCCGGGTTAGTATTTCTTGCACTAACCACATATTTAGCAGCCTTATTAGGGTTTTTAGGTTTATTTTTGTATGTTGTACCGTATACAATGTGGAGTAAGAGAAGAACAATTTACAACACAGAAATTGGAAGTGTTTCAGGGGCAATGCCACCACTCATTGGCTGGGCTGCTATTTATCCGGATATAATGCATCCGGCTATTATTGGGCTTTTTATCATAATGGTTATTTGGCAAATGCCTCATTTTTACGCCATAGCTATTCGCAAACATGATGAGTATAAGGCTGCAAAGGTTCCGATGCTTCCAGTAGTCAAAGGTGTTAAAAGAACATATATACAAACGAATATCTATTTAATTGTTTTAATTGGAATAAGTGTTCTTTTAGGATCTTTAAGCATTGGTCTTATGCTAGTAGCGCTTCTTTTAAGTATTTTATGGCTTGTTTTAAGCATTTATGGTTATAAAAAGATGGATTCAGAGAAATGGGCGAAATCATTGTTTATTTTTTCTCTTTTCCATATGACGATTTTATTTTCAACGATCATTATCTATTCCCTTATAGGTGTCTTTTTTGGAAGATGAATATAGGTAACGAATGAAAAGTTTTAGAACGATTTAATTTGTAAAGAATAAAAAAACCAATTTCTCGTGTATTAGAATGAGAGATTGGTTTTTTTGCGTGTGAATAAATTTTACTTACGTTTGTGCTACTAAATTGAACGAAAGTAATCGTCACTTTAATAAAACTATATTTTTGTCGATAATAAGTACTATAGAGTCGGAAGGGTAATATGAATCGTTGTTCCTTTTTCTATTTCACTGTTTACTTGAATGGTTCCACCATGTGCCGTTATAATTTTTTGGGCGATAGCCATTCCTAAACCAGTTCCTTCATTTGAAACGTTTGTAGTTGTACCTCGGTAGTACTGTTTAAATAGATTTTGAACTGTCATTTCATCCATACCGACGCCAGTATCTTCTATTATAATATGTACAGTGTCCTCTAATAGAATCGAGGTATGGATCTTTGTTTCTGCAGGGTTATGTAAAACGGCGTTCATAAATAAATTTTGCAAAGAGCGATGTAGTAATTTTGTATCAATAGGAATAATAATGTTCGTTTTGTCTGCGTGAAAGCTAAAATGATAGTGTTCAGATCGTGGATCATTTGTCATATCAGCTATCATTCTTCTTGTAAATTCAATGAGATTTATTTCTTCTTTTTTTAGCGGGATTTGTGAATCATGAAGGCGGAACGAGAGGTTTAAGTCTTCAATTAACTCCTTCATATGGTCCCCTTTTTGTTGAATCTCTTGCAGAAACTTCTCTTTTTCTTCCTCACTCCATTCATGGTCGGGTGATAACATAAGTGCACTGTATCCTGTAATATAAGTGAGAGGTGTCTTTAAATCATGAGAGATTCCTGCCATCCATTCGCGTTTCATTTTCTCAAGTTGTTCTCGTTCATTCTCTATTTCTCGTAATCTATTTGTTAAATGTTCTATATTTAGAAAGACGTCTTTATATAAGCGATAAGGGCCTTTTAATTTTCCTGTTTTTTTATTGTACATTTGTTTCGTACTTTCTGGAGTTACATAAGATCCTTCTGCTAGATGGTTAATCCATGAAATTATTCGAAATAAAGGTTTCCCGATATGCCATCCATATAAAATAGCGCCTAAAATAAGAGTACATACAAAGAGGCAAAAAACGATAAGAGCTTCCGTGTCTTTGTTCTCTTTGCTTATTCCGATAAGAGGTAGTATGCCTTCCATGAAGATGGCCATGAAAATCCCCATAAAAAAAGTACCGATAAATAAACTACGAATAAAATGAAAGCCTAGTCGGAAACCAATTTTCATTTTTGTTGCTCCTTAGTATGCGAAATAAATTTATAGCCAATTCCTCTCAAATTAACAATGTATGTAGGGGATTTAGGATCTTCTTCTATTTTTTTACGTAATTTAGAAATATGCATGACTACTGTTTTATCATCACCCATAGAAGTAAGTCCCCACACTTGTTCATATAATTGTTCAGCTGTAAAAATCCGATTTGGATGTGTGCATAAGAAAGTAAGTAATTCTAGTTCTTTAGCAGTGCAATGTACAGATTTTCCGTTTACTGTTATCAGTCCCTCGCTTGGATATAGAGAAAAGGATTCAAAATGTAAATTAGAGTGTTCTTTCTTATGATGATGTATTAACATTTGTTGTCTGCGTAATTGTACGTTAATTCGAGCAGCTACTTCTAAAGGGTTAAATGGTTTTGTTATGTAATCATCCCCACCAATTCCGAGGCCTGTTAATTTATCTAAGTCACTAGAGCGCGCTGTCACAAATAGAATAGGGGTATTTGTATAGTTTCGTATTTGTCTACATAATTCGAAGCCGTCTATATCTGGTAGCATAACATCGAGTAAGATAATATCGAATGGATGATTTTTAACTAAGTTTAACGTCTCACTTCCGTTTAGAGCGGTTGTTACATGAATAAAATTTTCTTTCTTTAAGGTTAGTACCAACATATCTAATATACCTTGCTCGTCATCTACTAAAAGAATATTTTCTGTTCTCATTATGTATCCGCCTTTACATGTTTTTTGTCTCATTAAAATGATTTGGAAAATATTTCACATGTAATAGTGTAACATAATACAATTTTGCTAGATAAAAAAATAACAACAAAGAAATATTCCTTGTTGTTATTTTTGAAAATGAAATTAATTCATTTGTACCATCTGTTCAATTTTTGCCATAAAAGATTGATGAAGAGCTTCTACACCATCTACTAAATGTAGACGATCAATGACAACAGATACTTTAATTTCAGATGTACTTACCATTTTAATATGAATATTTTCGTCTTTTAATGTAGAGAACATGTCAGCGGCAACACCTGGATTGGATACCATGCCCGATCCAACAATTGATACTTTTGCTAGATGATTTTCATATTCTACAGATTCATAGTGAAGTGCTTCTTGATTTTGTTCTAATACTTCTAATGTTTCTCTTAAGTCATCCGAATGAATAGAGAAGGATAGATGTACAGTACCTTCATTTGTAATACTTTGAATAATAATATCAACATTAATGTGAGCGGTAGCCAACGTAGAGAAAACAGTTGAAAGTGCTCCTTGTTCTAATCCTTTAATTGTTACGCGTGTAATATTATCTTCAAATGCAATACCTTTTACGATTGATTGTTGTTCCATGTTACATTCTCCCCTTACAATTGTTCCGTTTTCTTGTTTCATACTTGAACGAACTTCTAAAACTACGTTATGATTTTTCGCGAATTCAACAGCACGTGGATGCAGTACACCAGCACCAAGATTTGCGAGCTCTAACATTTCATCATAAGAAATTTCATCTAATTTATATGCGTCTTTTACAACGCGTGGATCAGTCGTGTATACACCTGTTACGTCTGTGTAAATATCACATTTTTTCGCTTTCAGCGTAGCTGCTAATGCAACAGCAGTTGTATCAGAACCACCGCGGCCTAGTGTGGTAATTTCGTTCTCTTTACTTAGTCCTTGGAAGCCAGCAACGATTACAATTGTTCCTTCTTGTAAAAGGGATTGAATGCGTTCAGTATTAATATTAGAGATTCTTGCACTTCCATGTACAGATTCAGTCGTAATACCAGCTTGCCACCCAGTTAGTGAAATAGCGTCGTATCCTTTTGCTTGCAGCGCCATTGTTAATAAAGAAATGGTAACTTGTTCGCCAGTTGTTAAAAGCATGTCCATTTCACGTTTACTCGGATTTTCGGTAATAGCAGTAGCAAGTGCGACAAGCTCATCTGTGCTTTTTCCCATTGCAGATACAACTGTAACAACACCGTTCCCTCGTTCATATTCTTCAATAATTAAATTTGCTACATGTTGAATGCGCTGAATACTTCCGACAGAAGTACCACCGAATTTTTGAACAATCGTTTCCATTACAAATTCCTTCTTTCATCCATTTTTATTAATTAATCAGGAAAGGTGTAAAAAACATATAAGAGAGATGTATAAGTCCCTAAATATTCCTGTAGTTACCGGAAAGAAAAACAAAAAAACACCATCTCAAATAGGGGAGGATGGTGCTGTTACAGGAAAAGGGAAACAGAAAAAGGAGCTAATAAAAAAACCGCCAAAAAAGAATATCATATAAAGCATGATACCTCTTTTTTGTAGATAGCTCTTCATATATACACGTCTGTACATATGACAGTTCTGTTTCTATTCGAAAACAGCCCCAATTAATAAATGCAGAGAAATTTATTAATTTCGGCAACACTTCCTTTTTTCTAAATTCATCGACATCTCTGTGTCTCCTTTAGAATACTTATAAGCGTTGCAACCTCTATCTCACGTTTTGGGCGAGAGTGTTTGGTTTATAAAGTTGTTTGGTAACATTTGTTTTATAATAATTAAAATATTTTAGGAAATCAAGTGCTTTGTTAATATTTTGAAAATTAAGTCTCTTCGTGTAATGAAAGAATTATTTGAAAAATATAGATAGAATCGAATTTTACGTATACATTAGTGATATAGAGGGAGTGGAGGGAGAGAGGATGAAGAGGCAGAAACCGATTTATGTTCAAACAGAAATGGTAACATCAATGGATGAATTATGGAAGTATACGCAAGATCCGATGTTACATACAGAGTGGGATGCTCGCTTTACTGAAATATCATATTTAGAGAAACAAGATGATGAACCACAACGTTTTTTATACAAAACAAAAATCGGTTTTGGGCTTGAAATAGTTGGTGAAGGGGAATCGGTAGGGGAATTCCAAAAGGAAACAGGAGAAAGAATATCTTCGCTAAAATTTTGGACAGACAATAGACTTTCATTGATACAAATAGGAAGAGGCTATTGGAAATATACACCGAATGGAGAAAAGATTTGCTTTGAAACGCAGTATGATTATGAGACGAGATTTGGTGGTGTAGGGAGGATTATAGATTCATCTGTATTTCGGCCGCTATTAGGATGGGCGACAGCATGGAGCTTTGATGCTTTAAAATTATGGTTAGAAAAAGGGTTGCATCCTCGCTTGTTAATAAGAAAATCGATTACGTATTGGCTTATTTGTTTTTTACTTTCTTTTGTATGGATGTATCAAGGGCTTATGCCAAAAGTATTATTTAATCACCCAGAAGAGGTACAGATGCTTTCTGTACTTATTGGTTCAAACGAAAATAGCATTCTTTCGCTTAAAATAATTGGCTTTTTAGAAATAGGATTCGGGATCATATGGTTGTTGCCGTTTCAAAAACAGAAGTTATTGCTGCTGCACATTATTATTTTAATTGGTCTAACCATAGTAGCAGGATTCACAAATATTTTGAGTTTTATCCAACCATTTAACCCCATTGCCTTAAATTTTATATTAATTGGATTATCAATTATTGGGTATATGAACAGTAGTGATTTACCAAGAGCGAAAAATTGTAAGAGAAAAAGAAGGGGGTAAATGCGTGGCTAGCATCTATGAAGTATTATTAGGAGAATCTTATCAGCAGCTACACCCGAAATTACAAAAACGTTATGCAATTACGGAAAACAATAGTTTTATAGGTGAAGGGAAAATGGATGAAATTGATGAAGGATCGTTTCTTGTCAAAATGCTTTTAAGAGTTGCATCTAAGTTTCGCATGTTCTTTTCAGAAAGAGGAAAAGAAGTACCGTTTACAATACATAATATTGCTGAAGAGGATGCGAAAGGAAATGTTTTTGTAAGGTGGAATCGGATGTTTCGATTTGATAACAAAAAACGTTATTTCAATGCCGTTATGTACCTGAATACAAAACAGAATGAAATTATTGATTACTTTGGTGAACCGTACTTGCTCGTATCAACACTTGCCTTTTATGTTGATGAAGAAGGAGCAATGCATATCTCATCAAAAAAACAATGGTTTTACATACTTGGGAAGAAAATACCACTACCCAAATTTTTATATGGAGAGGCGAAAGTTATAGAGAGCTATGATGATGCATTAAACTGTTACAAAATTCATGTTCAAGTACGAAATCCATTATTTGGCCCGCTTTTCTCATATAAGGGAACGTTTGTAGAAAGGGATCAGACTAGATGAAAAATATAATTCTTGGCCTTATTTGTTATATGGTTTTTATTATATTGGAATGGCCGAAACTAAATCCCGTTGAATGTATCATAGTGTTATCTGTTTTTTTATTTATACCAATGTCATTATGCATTGTTGATAAGGAAAAAAGAGATGGGTCACAGGTTTTATTTTATAAATTTGTATTGTTACTTTATCCGGTTGCTGCAATCAGTGCGATGCTTGCCTTCATAACAGATTATTTTTTATTTGCAATGATTTGGTTTATATATACAGGCATTATTGCATTATTCGGCGTAAGTAGGTTACTAGAAAGAGGATGGAAGCCGTTAGAAGAGATGGCAATTGATAGCGGATTTATTTATTTGTTTTTAGGTGGTTTTTGGTTCTTTGCCTCTGTAGCAAATATATCCATTATGCAGTTTAGTTCAGATATTGTTTTGCTTACAGCAGCTCACTTTCATTATTCAGCCTTTTTACTACCCTTATCTGTAGGTTTACTTGGGAGAAAGCAACAAAAGAAAAGTAAACTATATAAATTTATCACGGTTATTATTGTTATTTCACCGATGACAGTAGCGATTGGTATTACTTATTCAAGAACATTCGAGTTCTTCGCGGTATTAATTTATCTCATCTCACTTTATGCTTATGGTGTTTATGTATGGAAAACAAAATTCACTTCGATAATTGCAAAAATCCTTCTTATCATTTCATCGAGTACACTTATGATAACGATTTTATTTTCGTTAGTATACTCATATGGGAACTTTAAGCAAGTTATGACGATCACAATTACGCAAATGGTTTGGATTCATGGTGTTGTGAATGGAATTGGTGTAACATTGCCTGCTTTTATTGGCTGGATGATTGAAAAGAATGTGCCAGCTTACATTCATTATGGAAAACCGATGAGTCGTATCAAAGGGAAGATGAAAGTGGGGGAAACGCTTTTCTTGCAACAGGATTTCATAAAGAAGAAAGAGTATACAGGTCTTGTAGAGCAAATGAGTGATTTTCATAGTATGGGGTTTGATGAAAGAAAAGTATCTCCACTTATCATTGATTTTTATGAGCATACGAAAAATTATCAATTAAAAGCAAACATTAAGTGGTCTCGTTGGTTTCGGCCCTTTGCCTTTCTTTATGAAAAAATAAGTAGACATATACAGCAAATTCATTTAGGAATGGGAAATAGATGGGAAGCTATGTATGGTAATATCATTGCGGTAAAAGGTGAACGAGATGGTAGAGAAGATGTGAGGGCATGGATTCGAAAAAATGAGCAGGATGAAACGATCTTTGTAGCTCTTTATTCACAGCATACATATAGAGGAGATACATATATGAATATTGCTTTGCCGCTACCATTTTCTAATATGACGGGTATTTTAAAATTACGTAATGATAACAAAGATCTTATCATTACTAGTCAGTTAAGAGAGAGTACAAAAGGAGACGAAGGGATTTATTTACATACCCCTTTCTTTACGATTCGATTACCGTTAGCTGAGACTTTTACGATAAAAGAAAAAACTGATCAGATTTTGACAGCGCACCATCAAATGTGGGTGTTTGGTGTGAGGTTTTTAGAGATTGATTATGAGATTGAGAGAACGGAAGGGAGATGTCGTTGAAATTTTTTTTGATATATCTAAAAACTAAATTATTAGAAAAGAAAGAAAAAATAAATGTTATAATAAAAGGAAAAAGAAGGAAGATATTTAGAGGAAGGGGATACATATGCAAGGAGAAATACAGACAAAAAATAAGGGGAGTTATGTAAGTAATTTATTGTTACCTGTTACAAAATCACGGCAGTTTACTTTCTTATGGATTGGTCAGCTGCTTTCTGTACTTGGAAGCTCGGTTACAATGGTAATTCTTCCAGTAGTAGTATATACATTAACAGGTTCAACGGTGGTTATGGGGATGACGATGGCTATGTATATGCTTCCGAATATTCTTGTTTTACCGTTTTCTGGGTTAATCGTTGATCGCATGAATCGAGTTAAATTAATGTTATTTACTGATATTGTTCGATGCATAGTGATGATAACACTTGCGACACTTATTTTTACAGACACTTTAACAATCAATATTCTATATGTATTAGTAGCAGTATATGGACTAATGGAAGGCCTGTTTCAACCGGCATATGCAGCGGTGCGAGCAAGGGTTTTCGTGCCAGAAATTCGGAATGCAGCTAACGCATTAACGCAAATGAGTAATCAAGGCGTTCGTTTAATAGGCCCAGCGCTTGGCGGGCTTATTGTTTCAGTTGCATCGGCTGGAATCGGGTTTGGGTTAGATGCATTGACTTATTTGTTATCTTTTATTTGTTTATTGTTTTTAAAAGACGTAACAGCTAAAAAAGTACAGGAACAAACAAATCAAAAAATGAATCTCAAAAAAGATTTTACAGAAGGTATTGTTGTTTTAAAAAGCCATCCGTGGCTTTGGATTACAATTTTAGCATTTTCATTTATTAATATTTGTTACGCAGGAATTATCGTTGTATTAATCCCTTGGCTATTTAATATACATCATCAGTTTGAACCGTTTGTTTATGGACTTGGAATGGCGTGTTCTGGAGCTGGGGCTGTTGTGGCAGCTCTTATTTTTGGCGGGAGACAGAGGTGGCATAAACGAGGATTGCTTGCCTATGGAGGTGTTCTCATTAGTGGGATGTCACTTTTACTAATGCCCTTTGTTTCTTGGGCACCAGGATTAATAGGGTTAATGGCATTAGAGGGGTTTGGAATTATGATTTTTGGCCTAATATGGGAAACGAGCTTGCAAGAACTCGTGCCAGAAGAAGCGTTCGGAAGGGTAGCAAGTCTTGATATGTTAGGATCGTTTGCATTATTGCCGTTAGGGTATTTAGTTGTCGGTTGGTTGGCGAATATAATTGGTGGTACTGTGACAATTATCATTCTAGCTATTGCAGCAATTGTCGTAGTAGCAATCGCGCTACTTGTTCCGAGCATTCGCAAGTTTGATTAATATAGGTTAACAAAAAACAGTAAGCCCTGTTAAACGGTAGAGCTCACTGTTCCTGAAATACAAATGTTTGCGTAAATTGTTTTTCTGCTTTTTCGGGGTGACCATTATAACTAAAATCTTTCTCTTCCCAGCTAATAACAATATCAAATGAATTGGCGTCCTCATATAATGGGAATTTCATTTTTGTAAAACTAGTTTGACTATATGACACGCTCATATCAGACTTGTTGAAAGGCTTGAAAGAGGCTTTTGATTTCGGGTTATTGTGACGTATTTCAACTGATACGTTAGATACGTCCTTACCGATATTCTTTACAAGTAAGCTGTATGAATGAAACATATCTGCTTTTGATGGTAATGCTTGAGGATCCTTAGCCTTATCAACTTCAATATACCACTGCTTAGATTTTGATGTAACAGGGAGTTCTGCAAAAGTAAAAGCGCTTGTTTGAAGTGGAACTGCAAAACATATGAAAGCAAGTAAGAATAATATTTTTCTTGTCATGTATGATTCTCCAATTCGCTATAGCGGATAGTTTTGATTTTGTTAGCATTTTCTAATTTTAAAGAAGTTATGCATGTATATTTGATTTAGCAGTTATAGAAAAGTGACGCGACACATATGCTGCACTGGGATAACCCGGGAATTGTCGTAGAAGTGATAAGAAAGCACTGGACGGGAAGATAGAAAATTATCTTATTGTGTATATGCACGAGTTATAAAGCTAATCTTTCTTAGTTGATAGAAGGATTAGCTTTATTTTATATGTAATTCTACAGGAAGAAAATGAACTTTTTTCAAGTTGGTAGGTAATAAATAGATAGGATGAATATGGGGAGGTGAAAACGTGGAGGAAACATTACTAATTCAGTTGGCGAAGGAGGGGAATATAGTAAACCAACATGAAACGTATAGGGGTTATGACACAATTGTAGTTCAAGGAGAATTTATAGGTGCTAATGCTAAAAAATTTCAAGCAAAAATATTTCATTATTGGTTTGATCGAAATACAGGACTTGTTTTGAAATATGAAAATCGAAATGAACAAGGAGAGGTAGTGGGTTATTTAGAAACGGAGTCCTTTGTTGTAAATACACCAATTGCAGATAGAGAATTTGCGGTGGATATTCCTCTTGATTATCAGAGACAAAATATGAATTCTAAGTAGTAAGGAGGTTATGAATGAGTAAATTAAGAAATGTTTATAGGCGGGATTATTATTGTGATATTGATTTTTTTATTTTTTGAGAAAGTTGAGAAAAATAAAAAGAGAAGTTGGTAATTTATGTTATAATATTATAAAAGTTTCGGAGGGGAAAATGATGAAAGGAAAGAAAAAGGAGATACAAACAAACGATAAAGCGATTAGTTATACACATATAGAAATGGGTTCCAAAACGATTTGCTTTATGTTTTCAGGTTCAGGTTACAATTACGATAAACCCTTGTTTTATTATTCGACGATGGTAATGCTCCAAAACAAAATCGATGTTGTCCATATCCATTACGCCTATGATGAGCAAACAATGAAAAAAAATATTGAAGAAATAACCAAAATAATAATGGATGATATTAATCCTGTGATTTTAGATGCTTTAAAAAATGGGCAATACAACAATTCGATTTTTTTAGGAAAATCACTCGGAACAATTCCAATTGCGAATGACTTAATGAAGAGAGATGAATTCTTAAAGTCAAAAATGATTTTACTCACTCCTCTGATAAAGTCTGATTCGATCTTTGACTCAATCTTGAATAGTCATCATCAAGGGCTTTTAGTTATCGGGGATAAAGACCATCATTACAATTCAAATCTAATTGACCAATTAAGTAAATCAAATTTAAAGATTGATGTTGTCCAAAATGCAAACCATTCCTTAGATGTTAGAGAATTTGAAACAACAAATTCAATTTTAGCTTTATCAAGGGTAATGGAAAAACTCCAAGAAACCGTTAGGACAAATTAGTGATAAACTGATATTATCAAAAGTTCACCAATTTGGGTGCTAGTTCACTTGCTAAAATAACCATTTAAAAAAAGGTGCTAATTGCACCTCTTTTTAAATGGTTATTTTTAATTTTGTACTTCAAATCCGAACCCGTTAGGATTTTTCTACATAGTCTTTTGTTTTAAATTCTTTACAGGGTATGAAATGAAAATTTAATTGGTTACATTTTACAAATACTAAAATATAATATATAATCAACAATCATATTAACATTGTTAATATGATTGTTGATTATATGAATTGCGAGGTGTCTTGAATGAAAGGAAGAGACGTTGTTTTAGGGTTATTGATGGAAAAAGAGTTGTCTGGCTATGACATAAAAATTGTATTTGAAGATGTGTTCACTCATTTTTTCGATGGAAGCTTTGGTATGATTTATCCAACTTTAAGGCAGTTAGAGAAGGAAGGGAAAATCAAAAAAGAGGTTATTATGCAAGAGGGAAAGCCAAATAAAAAAATGTACTTCATAACGGATGAAGGAAGAGAAGAGTTTTATCAATATATGAAGACTGATGTAGAGAAGGATGTGTTACGCTCGGACTTTTTAATGCGAATGTATTTTGGTAATTATGCTGATGGAGAGACAATGAAGAGATGGATTGAAGAAGAAATTGAAAGGAAAGAAGCATATATTGCAGATCTTCGCTTGAAATATGAGAAATGGAGAGAGGGTATAACATTTGTAGAGGAGATTTCGCTTGATGTTGGTATTGCATCGTATGCTGCGCAAGTTGAGATATTAAAGAAGAAATTAGTCCAACTTACACTGGAAGAAGATAGGGAAAACAAGGAATAAAAAGAAGTGCTAATTTATAAAGGGGGAGATTGCAATGGAGCAATCAAGGGGGCTTAAGATAGTGTTTTTGATGTGTTTAGGTATTTTTCTTTGTATGATTGATACCACCATTATGAACATCGCTTTACCAGCAATACAATCTAGTGTAAATACGTCATTAGAAAAAATGTCATGGATATTAAATGTGTATACAATGACAATTGCGGTGCTAGCAATCCCGTTAGGACGTATTGCTGATATTTTTGGAAAGGCTAAGATGTACATCATTGGTTTAATCGTTTTTGGTGGTGGATCGGCGCTTTGTGCCTTTGCGAATACGGGAGATTTTCTTATCTTTTCTCGCTTTATTCAAAGTATAGGAGCTGCAATTTTATTTCCGACGAGTATGGTAATTGGAGTATCAGCAGTTCCGTTAGCTAAGAGGCATATTGCGCTTAGTATTTTAGGAGTAACACAAGGGTTTTCGGCGGCAATCGGACCAGTGATAGGTGGGGTTATTACAGAAAATTTAGGTTGGAGATGGGTATTTTTTGTCAATATTCCGATTTGTGTAATTGGAGTTGTTTTATGCTTTGTTATGCTACAAATAAAAAATGAAGAACGTATTAAATCCAAAATAGATTGGATCGGATTAGTATTAAGTAGCTCTGCAATTTTCTTTTTCACCCTTGTATTAGTTAAGGGGAACACATGGGGTTGGCTGAGTAACGTAGCGTGGATTTGCTATATTACTAGTATTCTCTCTCTCTTGTTATTTATTTTAGTCGAAAGAAAAGTTTCAGCGCCTATGGTGAATTTGCAGCTATTTAAAGATCGAACCTTTGTTGGAGCATCTATTGTGGTCATATTAAGCAATCTATTTTTGGTTGGAGTAACTGTCTTACTTCCGACTTTTCTTACAAAAATACAATATCGAACAGAAATGGAAGCGGCTTTTTTAGTTACACCTATTTCAGCAATGATATTTATTGTTTCCCCACTATCTGCAACGCTAATTAAAAAGCTTGGGAAAGTTTTTATTATTTTATCGGGTTTCATAGTGATGAGCATAGCGTATTGTTGGTTACAAATGATAGGAGTAGATTCAACAAGTGCAGATATTATTATTCCTTGTATGATATTAGGTGCTGGATATGGTTTAGTCGTAGGTCCCATTACGATTTTAAGTGCTTCTTCATTTGAAGGGGAATTACTAACCGCTTCCCAAAGCATTGTATCGATGTTGAGACAAGTAGGGATTGTATTAGCTGTTGCTATATTTGTATCAACTTTAACTCATAATCTATCTGTAAATAAAGACAATGTTTATCGTTATGCTGAAGAGAAAGTTCGTAATATTCATGTGGATCAGGTTGAGCAAGAAAAAATATTGCAAATAACAAAAGAAAAAATCCGAAATAAAAGTTTAGAATCAAATGCTGAAAAAAAACAAAGTGAAGACAATCTCGGCTTGAGCAAGGAACAAAAAGAGAAATTGATTCATGAAAAAGTGAATGAAGCTTTAAATGGAGTTCCAGTGGAATATAGAGAAGGAAAAAGAGAAGAAATTACAAGGCAAGTAACAAAAGAAGTGGAAGAAAAAGAAAAAAGTATAAAGAAAGATATCCTTGCATTCTCAAATGATGTTAGTCATTATGCCGAAAATAAGATGGCAATGAGCTTTACAGATTTATATAAAGTAAGTGCACCAATTATTTTACTTTGTGGTTTGGTGAGTTTGGTGTTTTATAAAGGAAAGTTTCGAGTTGGTAGGAGAAGAAAAGGGTTAACGAGTAAGGGATGGTGAAGTAAATAAGGAATTAATATGATTTGATTAATGAGAGAAAAGCATTCCACAACTGCAATGGTGGAATGCTTTTTTTATTTTAGATAAAGTGACTAATCGCTTAAAGCTCTTTTGAAAATATGCTTTGAGCTAATTCTTTAAAACTCGTTTCGTCTCTCGGTACGATTGATAAGTCCTCATGCCAAATCTCAACAATTTCCCAGTTATTTGTAGTTTGAAAGCCTATCGCATCGCCAGCAAAGTTATCACCAAATAATAAAACAGTTTTTATTTCTGGATTTTCATCTGCGTCATATATTTCATCCGCTTCAATAAGTCCTCCATAGAACATAAAATACGCATTAGAAACAGATCCGTATCCAACTTCTTTTAAGAAGATAATGTAATCTTGGGGTATACCATTAAGCATAGATTCTTCATCAATAATGGATTCAGTTAATTTACTAAAATCATAATCAGTTGGTGCATCATGGATCTTTTTTAGAATATCTTTGTATACCATATGTACACACTCCAAACGTTTTTGTGTAACTCCATATTATAATTTTATCTGTTTTGTTAACTTTGATTTTTCTTATAAACCATAAATCTTATATAACTTGCTTATTTATCTTTTATATTTCTAATTCTAGAGATACACACTATGAAATAAAGGCTATTATTAGCACAATACAAAATCCATATTTAATTATATTTGGATAAAAAAGAGAAATCAATACAATTTCATTTTGAAAATATAGAAAAAAGTGGAGTAACACATTTTATCCAGTAAAAGCTCGATTCGTTCAGCTAACCATCGGCGGGGAAGTGAAGACTCCCACTGATGGAAGTTTCACTTTATATTCGGAAATAAGTTATACGGTTAGAATTTTAATGGGGTTTATTGGAATAATACTAGGAGGTATATAATGTTTTTTGTTTAAAAAGGTGTCTCAATGATTGAGATACCAGTTCGTAATTGGTATGGATGGTGATTACAATAGAACAACAATTACATTATCTCATTTCGCATTTTGGATATTTCGGGATTATTATTGCTTTAGTGGGTGGAATTATCGGGTTACCGATACCTGATGAAACGTTGTTAACGTTTGTAGGGTACTATGTATATAAAGGGGAAATGAAATTTCTACTTGCATTACTAAGTGCATGTATCGGTTCGTCAATTGGTATTACTATTAGTTATTTGTTAGGAGTGAAACTTGGGATTCCGTTTTTAAAGAAATTTGGTCCGAAAATACATATTACAGAAAATAAAATAAATCGAACACAGATTTTGTTTCAGAAGATTGGTCCTGCCTTATTATTTATTGGCTATTTTATTCCTGGGGTTCGCCATGTTACTGCCTATTTAGCGGGTATTTCTCGTTTTCGATTTTGGACTTTTTGCCTTTATGCATATTCAGGAGCATTATTATGGAGTTTCACCTTTATCAAGTTAGGATTAGAACTGGGAGAAAAGTGGCGTCATGTAGTACACTATGCTCACCGTTATAGCCTCATTCTTTTAATTGTGCTAGTTATCCTTGTGGGTTTGATTTTTGTATATTTTCGCTTCAAAAAAGATAGAAACTAAGTTATCCCGTTATTCGTGAGCAGTAATACTCCCACTTCAAGATATTCTCAGTAATTTTTTGGCATTAAAACGAGTAATTGATTATGATACAAGCCTTATTACACAAGGAGCGCTGGAGGTTTATTTGAAAAGTGGCATGTTTCATACGCACAGTAAGCGACTTACAAAAAAATATGCAAAAAAATCGATGCTATTACATCAAGAAATTAAAAGACAACTCCAAGATTGTGAAGTTAGCATTGACTATAAAAGGTCGATTTCTCTTGATACAAAGTTACATCTTGCCTTACCGCAAAATATGAATGCAACTGAGTTGATTCAACGTTTACATGCTGAACATGTACTATTGAGGCCTATTGATGAAAATTATTTATCAAATTTTTATAAAGAAAATATCATTAAAATAGATGCAAGAAATATAAATGCATCTATTATTTCAACCGGAATTCAAACTATAGTTCAAACAATATCTAGAATGAGCTAAGTAGTTGACTTGTGAATGACTCCTTCTTAACACTCTTATGAGTTGTTTGAAGAAGGGGCTTCCTGCTTGGGGTTCCCAAGCAGTCTTACATATTCTCCACAGGCGCCGTTTATACTGTTTGGACACAACCTTGTCCTTCAGTTTCAGTCTTCCGTCGTTCTCACATGTAATTGTTCTAATCCTTTTTGCAAAATGTTTAGACTCGCATTGTGATCCAGGTCTAATATCGTTCCACACTTTGTACAAATATGTGTCCGAATCGATAGGGATTTTTTTACGCGATTTCCACAGCTTGAACAATCTTGTGATGTGTATGCTGGATCTATTTTTACAAGTAGACCTCCAAATTTTTCACACTTTTACAAAAGCATCTTGCGAAAAGCGCCCTAGCCCACATCAGAAATCGACTTTGACACTTTTCGATTCCGAACCATATTTCGGATATCGAGATTCTCTATACAAATCACCGATAAATCTTTTCATATAAACACTTTACATAAGTTAAACTATCAAAATGAAAAAAGAACCTTACAAAAATGTAATGTTTATGTCACAAAATAAGATAGTACATTGTGAGTAATCTTATTAAAATTGAATAGATTATGATTTGTAGGTGGAAACAATAAAAAAATATAATAAGAATTTATTAGAGTCCAAAGGTATATTTTGTTGAAATGTAGCGTGGACTCTATAGCAATAAAGGAGATTATGTAATGAATTTTAAAGACTTAGATTATGAATGGTTCAACTTTATAAATAGTAAGGTACAGCAATATCCACTGATAGATGATGTAATGATTATATTTGCAGAATATGTACAATATGCTTTCGTGTTACTACTCATCCTGTTATGGATAAAGAATAAACCTCAATTTCGTGTAATGGCTTTTCAATCGATTGTTGCGTTTACTTTAGCGTATTCCATCAATAGAATTATCGAGATATTTATTTATAGAGAGCGTCCTTTTGTCTCACATAACATCACAAAACTTGTAGATCATGCTGCCAATTCTTCTTTTCCAAGTGATCATGCAACATCAGCTGTTGTAATTGCAGCTACACTATTGCTATCTGCCTATCGTTTTAAATATACTTGGTTTTTCTTAGCACTTGGTGTAGCTTTTTCGAGAATATGGGTAGGAGTACATTATCCATTGGATGTAATTGCAGGATGTGTACATGGAATATTAATAGCATTATTTACGCAGTACGTTGTATTTAAAATACGACCTTTCGCTACATTAATTGCGAAACCTATTTTTCAAGGGAAAACTAGCTAAAAGAGTCGAGTCGGTTGGATGAGTGCTAACATGCGCATAGGAGAATAGATAATAGCAGAAACATGGTTACACGATTTTTAGTAAGTATATATTGAAAAATGTTCTATTGTGAAATCATGTAAAAGAACCAATCATCGATATCATCGAGGGTTGGTTCTTTTTATTATAGAGAATTTTACTCAATACTTTTTCTCATTCCTCAGAAAGGCAGAAAGGTTCTATATGCACCAAAATCTTCAAAGGGATAGAAAGCATTTGTAAAGAAATTATGTAATGTATATTATAATATTAAATTTAAACATTATAATTTTAAATGAATGTATCGTATACTGGGTTTAAAACTAAATGAAAATGTATATGAGAAATTGAAGGTGAGAAGTTTTGGATTGCATTCAAAAACTAACTAGTATTTATGGCTTAGGGCTTTGTTGCGGATTGTGGAGCAAAGAAGAAGTAATTCAATGGTGTGATAAAGTGATTGAAGTGAGTGACAGCCCGCCATATGAAATAATTGAGATATCCTTAATGTCTAAAGAAAAGATAGATGATATTGAAGGGAAGTTATTTGAGTTTAGTAGAATAGTTGATGAAGAGTATGCTGTGAAATTAACTCTTTCTGTAATTCATGAAAAGTTAGTACGAAATGAGCTAATGATTGAAGAGTCAATTAAATCCACAACTAGACTTTTAGTCAACAGAGGTTTGTATTGGGAAGATGAATATCGTGATTTATATAGTGTTGATGATAGTTATGAATTAGCTAAAAATGGCGATCATTTTGATTTAGTTGAAGTTGTTAACATTTACATTGAAATGTTAGGGTTTTATGGTAAATATTTTAGTGAGTTTGAAAATTTGTATTTTAAAGTAATGGAGAATAAATGGGGTAGATAAAAGAATTGAAGATAAATTTAGTAACAAGAAGGCTTATTCGTAATCATATTAACAATGTGATGTGTAGAGTTTGCAAATAAATGAGAGAATCTTAGTTTAATAAATAAAAAACATTTGTGCCTAAGAAAAAACTGCCCTAAATCAAAGCATTTGGGCAGTTTTTTTGTTTTTCTCTTTTAGAAAGAAAAGAACGGATGAAAATGTTATTGAATATGAAACATTAAACATAGTACATTTAAAAAAGGAAAATCTTTCATAAAGAAGGTGAGAAAATGCTTGATACAGCTGATGGTTCAATAAGGAATCATATGTATACAGTAGAAGAACAACAAAAGATATATAAACGAACATTAGTGATCGTAAGTATTTCACAAATGTTTGGTGGTGCGGGATTGGCTGCTGGAATTACGGTAGGCGCACTTCTTGCGCAGCAAATGCTTGGAACAGATGCATTCGCGGGATTGCCAGCAGCCATGTTTACAATGGGATCTGCAGGAGCAGCTTTAGTAGTAGGCAGGCTTTCTCAGCGTTATGGACGCCGGATCGGGCTTGCGACAGGATTTATGGTAGGAGGGCTTGGTGCTATTGGTGTTGTAATCGCAGCTTTAACAAATAGTATTATTCTCTTACTTGCTTCCTTACTCATATATGGTGCAGGCACAGCCACAAATTTACAAGCCCGTTATGCCGGTACGGATTTAGCAAATAAGAAGCAAAGGGCAACTGCTATTAGTATTACAATGGTTATGACGACTTTTGGTGCGGTAGCAGGACCAAATTTGGTAGGGGTAATGGGGAGCTTTGCTCTTTCTATTGGTATTCCTGAACTTGCTGGTCCGTTCATATTATCAGCAGCTGCATTTTTGTTAGCAGGCCTCGTACTTTTCGTTATGCTTCGTCCAGATCCATTAATAATAGCGAACAGGATAGAAACATATAAACAGGAACATACAAATAAAGGGCGTGCGATAACTGAGAAATCGATAGCAAATAAAAGGGGCGTTACAGTTGGGGCCATCGTTATGATACTTACTCAAATTGTTATGGTTGCAATTATGACTATGACTCCCGTACATATGGAACACCATGGACATGGATTAAATGAAGTGGGCCTTGTTATTGGATTTCATGTAGGAGCAATGTACCTTCCATCACTCGTTACAGGAATTCTTGTTGATAAGATTGGTCGAATGGCAATGAGTATTGCTTCCGGAGTTATACTACTTAGTGCGGGAGTGGTAGCTGCCATTGCACCGAGCGATTCTTTAATTCTCCTGATCATTGCTCTTTCTTTACTTGGATTAGGATGGAACCTTGGATTAATAAGTGGCACTGCTCAAATTGTTGATGCAACAGAACCTTTAACGCGTGCAAAGACACAAGGGAAAGTGGATGTTTTTATTGCATTGGCAGGAGCTTCTGGGGGAGCGATGTCAGGCATGGTGGTAGCGAATTCGAGTTATGCGGCATTATCATTAGCTGGAGGGGCTTTAGCCTTATTACTCATTCCTGTTGTGATATGGTCTAGAAAAGGTGAAGAACATGAAATAAAATAGAAGTCCTGAAAGTTTTGCAGATTGATTTGTACTGACAGAGAAAAAGAGATGGATAAATAGTTACTAAAAGAAATCAAAGAAGTTACTGCACAAAATGAATCTCATAAAATTGTAAGAGGTATATCTTCTTTTAATAGCTTAGTAGAGGATGAAGCCCTCCGCTGATAAAAGGTGTACTTTAGTAGAAGGCTTGTCTGCAATCATATTAGTAATGTGATGCAAAAACTAAGGGTTAGAGGAGTACACAAGCGGTTATTGAGCTTTTTCATATAGAAGAACTGAAATTATAATAGATGGGCCAACTTTGTAGAAAAAGTTGGCCATTTTTTCTATTCTTTTTCGCTTTATACGAATTACAGTATAGAAACAGAGGAGATATGTTGAAAATGCATGGTTGATTTAACAACATTGCAAAATCAACCATGTATTTTCAAAGTTTCTTTGCAATAAATCTTCTTTTTTGATCCAGAAATATAATAAGCCAGTGTCTCCCCAATCCATTTCAGATTCATCATTGGTATCAAGTTGTAACAGTAACATCCAATCTTGGGCGCTGCCAGGCAAATGTTTTATCTCTTGATCTGAGGGGTACCCATTTCCTAAATAGATTCCGTTTGTAACAAGATGACACTCTTCCGCCATTGCTTCTGATTGTATAGCTTGTGCGGAGCCGAGTAAATGATGCAATCCATCGATATACAATTCTTCTATTTCTTTATAAAGATCCCATTCATCATCATTTGATAAACCTGTTTCTCCGACTTTTTCTTTTGCTAATGTCCAAGTTTCTTGAAAGGAGATGATGGAAGGAGGGAACACTTCTGTTTGAAGTTCTCGTCGTTTTAGGTTTTCTATATTTTCTGTGTACAGAACGCGATGACCTCCAATATCTCTTAGGTCAAACCCCCATGGTTGTTCTTCTGCGTCATAAAAGAAATATAACATGCCCTTCGTAGGTAGTGGGTTTCCTTTGTGATAAGGTTGTATTTCTTCTAAATTCAGCTGTCCAATAAAGTGTAACGGTATGTCGTTGTATGTTGGAATCTTTAATTCATCAGGTAAGTCTGGAAAACCTCCTAATTTTGAGGTTCCCACTGCTATTTGCTCATCAGATCCTTTACGTAGACGAATTTGAATTGTTGGCTCAAGAGAATTTAAAATATGCTTTTCTAGATGCATGGCATTATATTTTTCGAGTACATTTTGTAGCGTTTTTTGCATTATGTATCACCTCGTTTTTATTGTACAACAACTTCTAGTTGCACTAGTGTTATTTTCTGAATAAAATCAAAAATATTGAAAATTATGTTAAAATAGCGTTAGTGTAGGGAAAGGGGGATTATTTTATGACAAAAGATCGTCTTGCTCAAGTAGATTTAACGAAAAGAATGGAATCAAAATCAAAGTATAATAAGAAGCTTGAAAAGTATCAAAGGCGCTTATTAGCGTTGCAGCAAATTTTACAAAAAGAAAAAATAGCCGTTATTATGGCGATGGAAGGTTGGGATGCGGCTGGAAAAGGAGGGGCAATTAAACGAATTACTGAGCATCTGGATCCGCGTGGATTTCAAGTAAATCCAATTGGTGCGCCTGCTCCTCATGAAAAACGTTACCATTATTTGCAACGCTTCTGGAGGAAAATTCCTCAGTATGGTCAAATCACAATTTTTGATCGCTCTTGGTATGGTCGTGTATTGGTAGAGCGTGTAGAGGCATTCGCTACAAAGGAAGAATGGAATAGAGCATACGATGAAATCAATGATTTCGAAAAATTATTAACAGATGATCATTACATAGTAGCAAAATTCTTCTATCATATTAGTAAAGATGAGCAGTTAGTGCGATTTAAAGATCGAGAGAAAAATCCTCTTAAGAGATGGAAAATTACAGATGAAGATTGGCGCAATCGTGAAAAGTGGGATGAATACGCCCGGGCAATGGAAGAAATGTTTGAGAAAACAGATAAACTGAATGCAAGATGGAATATTATCGCTAGTAACGATAAATTATATGCGCGTGTGAAAACATTGAAAGTGATCATTTCATTGATTGAGGATTATTTCTTGCAGCATAGAATAGAATTGCCATCATACTATTATGAAATGAAAGAAGAAAAAGAAGAGATTGAACACGTGCAAGATATAGGTCGTTAAGCTTGTATGGGGTGAATTCGATTCATTAATTATAGATTTCACCCATAAAGTGATGCAAAACAAAAGACGAGAACTTTATTAAATTATGCGTAAAAAAATGAAGAATGCAGTAGAAAAATAATGATTTTATTTATGCCCGTAAGTGAAGTTTAATGTTGTGAAAACCACATAATTATGCTAAGATTTATGTAACTTTTAATGAACGGAGGGGTCTCCTTTGATTTTAATCAGATTACGTCTCAAAGCTTTGTGCCGATAATTGAATAGCGCTCAAAGGCTCTGTCTGTGTACAGAGTGAACGGGATTGGTCTGCCTATTTTAAAGGAACCCTTTATTGAACTGATATGTGAAAAGAGGGAGGGACGAATACGCCCTCTTTTTGTTTTGCCTTTATAATAGAATGATGTGATATACGTATATGTTTTTGGAAACGTATATCATTTGTGACGTATTAACCATGTAGCAATTTGGAAGCAATGTTGCTTTCTTTTGTTTATTTGGTGTACTCTCATCCGTTTACGAAAAACACAGGCAGTGACCTGTGTTTTTTAATTTTACGTAATCGAAATGGAGGAATAAATATATGGAAGAACTAGTACAAAAAGCGATATTAGTTGGAGTTAATTTAAATAGTGAAAGTGATTTTGAATATTCAATGGAGGAGTTAACGAATCTTGCAGAAGCTTGTGATGTGGAAGTTATAGGGAGAGTTACTCAAAATTTACATCGCGTGAATCCATCACATTATATTGGAAAAGGGAAAATTGAAGAGGTTTCTGCTTTTGTGAAGGAAGCAGATGCGAATATGGTTATTTTTAATGATGAGTTATCGCCTTCACAAATTCGAAATTTAGAAGCTGACTTAGATTGTAAAGTCATTGATCGTACCATTTTAATTTTAGATATTTTTGCGCAGCGTGCTAAGACGAAAGAAGCGCAGTTGCAAGTTGAAGTCGCGCACCTACAATATATGATGCCGCGTTTAATCGGTCTTCGTGAATCTTTAGGAAGACAGAGCGGCGGCGTTGGTACGAAGAATAAAGGTGTCGGTGAGAAGAAATTAGAGCTGGACCGTCGTAAAATTGAAGAGCAAATTGCAGTATTAAATAAAGAATTAGAAGCGCTTGTTGCGCAGCGACAAACACAGCGTAAACAGCGTAAGAAAAATGAAATCCCTGTTGTTTCATTAGTGGGATATACAAATGCTGGTAAATCAACGATTATGAATACGATGCTTGAGATCTTTAACGGATCTGTAGAGAAACAAGTATTCGAAAAGGATATGTTATTTGCGACATTGGAAACATCCGTACGCAATATTGAACTTCCAGATAATAAATCGTTTTTATTAACAGATACAGTTGGTTTTGTAAGTAAATTACCGCATCACCTTGTAAAAGCATTTCGTTCTACATTAGAAGAAGTAGCGGAGGCAGATTTATTGATTCATGTGGTCGATTATGCAAATCCAAATTATGAACAATTAATTGAGATTACAAACCAAACACTAAAGAAAATTGGTGTTGAAAATATCCCGACCATTTATGCGTATAATAAATCAGATATGATGGATGTTGAAATTCCGAAAATCCAGGAGGACCGAGTATATCTGTCTGCAAAACAACAAATTGGGATTGAAGAACTTGTAGAAATGATTCGTTCTTACATTTACAAAGAGTATACAAAGTGTGAGATGTTAATTCCTTATGATCAAGGGCAAGTTGTATCCTATTTCAATGATCATGCTCATGTTGTATCTACGGGCTATGAAAATGAAGGTACAAAACTTTCACTCGAATGTAAGACGAGTGATTTTGAAAAATATAAGCGTTTTGTTATTTAAAATGAAAAAAACATTGATTTTATTTGAAATTTCTAGCTATACTAAAAATAGTGTTAATGAAATTGAAAGAACGGAAGGGTGACCCAATTACATGAAGTACTAATCCTATTTACGAAAACAAACAATTGAAGGTTATTTTTAACAGATGATTATGCTGTTATTTGTGATGCCTTTAATTTGCGTTTTTCAGAATAGGATTGGCTTTGTATAGTTGGATCTAAAAGGGATAGTCTCTTTTGGTGTACACCTATATATAATTATGCCTCCTATTCTGAATGGATATAGGGGGCATTTTTTTGTCTCCTAAACTGGATAAAAGGGGATGTTACTATGTTTTTATTAGAAGCTAATCATATAAAGTACTATGTACAGGATCGTTTATTACTAGATGTGGACCAATTGCAAATTCATCAAAATGCTCGAATTGGGTTAGTTGGTAGAAATGGAAGCGGGAAAACGACGTTATTTCAAATGTTGGCTGGAAAAATTTCTCCAGAAGAAGGAAATGTTATTCAACGTACTAGGTGTGAGCTTTTGCCGCAGCTTAAACGAACAGATACAACAAAAAGTGGTGGGGAAGTGACGCAAGAATATGTCCAAAAAGCTCTTATGAAAGATGCCGAGCTTTTACTTGCAGATGAACCGACTACAAATCTTGATACAGAACATATCGAATGGTTGGAGAAAAAGTTAAAAAGTTGGCAAGGGGCATTTATCATTATTTCGCATGACCGTGCATTTTTAGATGCTCTTTGTACAACGATATGGGAATTGAATGAAGGGAAAATAAAAGAGTATACAGGCAACTATAGTGATTATGTAAAACAAAAAGAAATAGAGCTAAATCAAGAACAATTAGCGTATGAAAAGTATGAGAAAAAGAAAAAGCAGTTGGAAGAAGCGTTAAAGTTAAAAGAGAAAAAAGCTGAAAGAGCAACAAAGGCGCCAAAAAAGGTAAGTAAATCCGAAGCGAGAATTACAGGAGCAAAGCCATACTTTGCCAAAAAGCAAAAGAAGCTACAAAAAACAGCAACGGCCATCGAAACGAGATTAGAAAAACTTGAAAAGGTAGAAAAAGTAAAGGGGCTCTCACCAATTAAGATGAATTTGCCAAATGCAGAAACGTTTAAAAACCGGATTATTCTTCGTGTAGATGGTGTAACAGGTAAAGTTGGGGAACGTGTGCTTTGGAGCAAAACAAGTTTTCACATTCGGGGCGGTGATAAATTAGCGATTATCGGTTCAAATGGAAGTGGGAAAACGACATTTGTCAAAAAAATCATGAACCAAGAGTATGGTATTAAGCTTTCACCAGCTGTTAAAATTGGCTATTTTAGTCAAAACTTAAACATATTAGATACGGAGAAATCAATTATCGAAAATGTCCAACTCTCTTCAAAACAGGATGAAACACTGATTCGAACGGTTCTTGCGAGAATGCATTTTTTCAGAGATGATGTTTATAAGCCGGTAGGGGTTTTAAGTGGTGGTGAGCGAGTGAAAGTAGCGCTGACAAAGCTATTTTTAAGTGATATTAATACTTTAGTGTTAGATGAGCCGACGAACTTTCTTGATATGGAAGCTGTTGAAGCGTTAGAGTCTCTTCTAAAAGAATATGAAGGAAGTGTAATCTTTGTCTCGCATGATCGCCGGTTTATCGAAAATATTGCTACGCGAATTTTAACAATCCGCAATCAAAAGATTGAATTATTTGAAGGGAATTATCAGCAATATAAACTCAATCAAGTGGAAAAGACGCGAGATACGAAAGAAGATAAGCTTCTTTTACTTGAAACAAAAATATCGGAAGTGCTAAGTCGCTTAAGTATTGAACCGTCCGAAGAATTAGAAATAGAATTTCAAAAACTTTTAAAAGAAAAACGAGAATTATAATTAAAGTTGATTAGAAAAAGTACATCACGACTAATGGAGTGATGTACTTTTTTTGAGCTAGGTGTTGTCTTTTGTTTTTGCTAACATGCGGATAGAACTACTGATCATGGAAGTAAGAGTGCAACACTCTTGTTTGTCTCTTTCTTCATCTTTGCTGATATAAAATAATCTAAAGAAAACTTCTTCCATTCAATTTTATAAAAATATATAAATTTAATGATTTTATGTATATAGATGAAATCGAAGTTGTGTTGCTGGAAAAAGAAATAAAACCAGTATAGAATAGAAAATGTTTTAAAAATCAGAAATTATTACAGTAAGTGTAATGTTAATTAGTTACATTTTCTGTTTTTTAGGGAAGGAGAGAGTGAATTATGCAGGCAGTTTCAAAGGAAAATAAAATAGCTTCACCAACGATATATCGTATTTTATTTGCGATTAGTTTCGGTCATTTTTTAAATGACTCGATGCAAGCTGTTGTACCGGCACTGTTTCCTATTTTGGAAAAGTCGATGAATTTGTCCTATATGCAGGTAGGATGGATTGCATTCGCGTTAAATATGACGTCATCGATTATGCAGCCGGTGTTTGGGATGTATTCAGATAAGAAACCATCTCCATTTTTATTACCGCTCGGTATGTTTTCGAGTATGCTTGGGATGATTGGACTTGCGTTCGCACCAAACTTTATTATCGTTATTATTTCAGTTTTATTTATCGGATTAGGATCAGCAGTCTTTCATCCTGAAGGCGCACGTGTTGCTTATATGGCAGCTGGTGCAAAGCGAGGGTTAGCGCAGTCAATTTATCAAGTAGGAGGAAATACAGGGAATTCTCTTGCACCAATTTTTACAGCGCTAATTTTTGTTCCGCTTGGGCAAGTTGGATCACTTGGATTCACGGCTTTTGCAGCGGTAGGTATTGTGTTATTAATTTTTGTTTCAAATTGGTACAAAAATGAGTTAGTAAATGGTGCGATGCGAAGAAAGAAACGAGCTGCACTTGAGGCGGAGAATGCAATTGTTAGTAAGCATATTAAGTTTGTAATTGTTCTTCTTGTTTTCTTAACCTTTGTTCGTTCTTGGTATGGAGCTGGCATTGGGAACTTCTATCAGTTTTATTTAATCGAGCATTATGGTGTGTCTATTAAAAATGCACAGTACTTTGTATTTGCTTTTATGATTGCTGGGGTACTGGGTACATTCTTTGGTGGGCCATTAGCAGATCGATTTGGTAAGAAAAATATTATCGTATTTTCAATGCTAGGTTCTGCGCCGCTTGCACTTTTATTACCACATGTTTCTCTAGCGTGGGTTGTGCCGTTATTTTTATGTATAGGTTTTATTAGTTCCAGTAGCTTTAGTGTTATTGTTGTGTATGCACAGGAGCTCGTTCCGGGAAAAGTTGGAATGGTGTCAGGATTAATTGTCGGTCTTGCGTTTGGCCTTGGAGCATTAGGTGCCGTTGTTCTTGGGAAATTAGCAGACGTGTATAGTCTGCAATTTATTATGGTATTATGTAGTTGTTTACCACTAATTGGACTTACGTCATGGTTACTACCAAGCGATCGAAAAACACGATAGAATAGGGGATGCGCTATGAAACTATCTCAAAATGTTACAGAATTAATTGGAGATACACCTGTCTTACGGTTATCGCGATTCGTTCCAGAAGATGCGGCAGATGTGTATGTGAAATTGGAAATGTTTAATCCATCTCGTAGTGTGAAAGACCGAGCGGCGTATAATTTAATTCATATGGCGGAAGAGCAAGGGCTCATTAAGCCAGGTGATACGATTATTGAACCAACAAGTGGAAATACAGGGATTGGTTTAGCGATGAACGCAGCTGCTAAAGGATACAAAGCGATTTTAATTATGCCAGATAATATGTCAAAAGAACGGATTAACTTGCTTAAGGCATATGGGGCTGAAGTTGTTTTGACACCCGCAGAACAAAGAATGCCAGGAGCAATTGCGAAGGCGGTAGAATTACAAAAACAAATATCAAATAGCTTTATTCCGCAGCAGTTTGAAAATCCAGCAAACCCGAATATTCATCGCTATACAACAGCTCTTGAAATTTATGAACAAATGGATGGAAAGCTAGATGCATTTGTAGCAACTGCTGGAACTGGTGGAACCATTACTGGCACAGGAGAAATATTGAAAGAAAAACTACCAAATTTATATATTGCAGTAGTTGAACCGAAAGGATCTCCTGTTTTATCTGGTGGTGTGCCGGGTCCTCATAAACTAGTTGGAACAAGCCCAGGGTTTATTCCGAAAAACTTAAATACGGAAATATATAATGAAATTATTCAAATTGCGGATGAAGAAGCGCTTAGTACAATGAGAAATCTAGCAAAACAAGAGGGAATATTAGTAGGACCATCTTCAGGTGCCTCGGTCTATGCTGCAATCACGATAGCAAAACAATTAGGTGCTGGTAAGAAAGTGTTATGTATTGCACCTGATACGGGAGAGCGTTATTTAAGTATGGGATTGTTTGAATAAGAAACATAACAAAGAAGAGATTGTATGTATCATATACAATCTCTTCTTTGTTTTATTTTACTAATTTTTTTAATATAGGTAAACGACCAATTCGATCACCAAGAATATGTGATGCTAGGCCACTTGTTAATACGAAAGTAAGATAGACAATTCCTCCAACCACGCCGCAAATAATAACGATTAGCAATGATTCGATATAAGGTTGTCCAGGGATCAACCATCCGATAATCGCTTTTAATCCTATTACGACAGCGGACATTGCTGCGGAGTAAATTGTAATAAGAAATACTGTTTTAGCTGTTTCTGCAATATCAAACTTTGCAAATTTGACGATGCAATATAGCATAATGATATCAGAAACGAGATATCCAAGAATTGTTCCAAGTACTGCTCCATGCCCACCTAATAGATATAGAAGTGGCGTATTCACTAAGATTTTTACGAGAATACCAACTGAGAATGCAATCATTGTTTTTCGCTGATAATCAATGCCTTGTAAAATGGCTGCTGAAACAGTGAAAATCGCACTTAATACTGCTGATGGTGCATAAGAAATTAAATATTGAGACCCGCCTAAAGCGGTATCAGGACTCATATATACCATGCGGAATGCATCATATGCGATGCTAGCGAGTCCAAATGCAGCAGGGATTGTGAAGAATAACAATAATTGGAAAATCTTTGTAATTTGTTCTTGTAATTCTTCTAGTTTCCCGCTTGTAAATGATTTTGTTATCGCTGGAATAATCGTAAGTGAAAATCCAGTTGCGAGCGAAGCGGGAATCATAATTAATTTTTGAGCATAGTTCGTTATATAAGCGAAAATCGCATTCGCAGTTTCAAGCGGTGTTCCAATTGCTCTTAGTGCATCAGCAACTGTATATTGATCCACTAAAGTATAAAGTGGAATAGCGATCCCTACAAAAACAATAGGGATTGCGTAACGAAGTAGCTCCATATAAATGCTTTTTAATGAAACGTTTGAAGCCCTTGTTTTTAGTTCGCCTGCAGGTGGTTTTAAATGATTATATTTTTTCCAATACATGATTAAAATTGAAACGCTGGCAATTGCTCCAATAACAGCTCCGAATGTAGCGACTGCAACAGAAGAAGCAACGGAACCACCTAGTAATTTTGAAACGATAAAACTACCTACTAAAATGAAAATGACACGTGCAATTTGTTCCACAACTTGAGAAACAGCACTTGGCTTCATATGTTGGAATCCTTGGAAGTATCCACGTGTTACACTCATTGCTGGAACAATAATGAGCGCAAAACTTAATGCTCGCATTGTAAGTGTTACATCAGCGATAAACCCCGGATCAGGTGTTTTGGAACGAATAATAAACTGCGATACGTAAGGTGCTCCGATAAATAAGATTAAAAATCCAGCGAAACCCATAAGCAGCATGATTTTTACACTAGAATTATACAGTTTCTTACTTGTGTTATAGTCACCTAATGCATTATATTTAGCAACAAATTTCGACACAGCAATTGGAATGCCGGCTGTTGAAAAGCTAAGCAAGATGCCATACCAAGAATATGCATACGCATATAAAGCAACCCCTTGTTCACCAACTAATAGTTGAAAGGGGAAGAAGTATATAAAGCCTAAAATACGCGAAATCATTGTGGCACCGCTTAGTAAAGCTGTACCTTTTAAAACTTTTGAAGTAGACAAAACCTTTCCTCCTACTCGTGCTCTGTTACAATCATCCTATACTACTATAAACCTGTCAGTGGATTTTATAAAGCATAAACCATAAGTCGTGCAATAGTATTCATCAAAAAGTCATATTTTGAATTTTTATAGCAACAAATAGCAAATTAATACATAAAAATTCAAAAAAATCAGTTGACACTCTTTTTATTGTATGATAAAAATGATAGTAATCAATTCGGAAAACATATAGTTGGGCAATGAAAGGGTAAAGTAGTGAAAATCTCCCTATGACAGAGAGCTGATGGTTGGTGCGAATCAGTATATAGATTATTCATGAAGTTCGTCCTGGAGCATCTTTCATA
This sequence comes from Bacillus sp. 95MFCvi2.1, assembly GCF_000374965.1. Lineage (NCBI taxonomy): Bacteria > Bacillati > Bacillota > Bacilli > Caryophanales > Bacillaceae > Bacillus > Bacillus sp. 95MFCvi2.1. The sequence continues at coordinate 36,574 of NZ_KB895724.1, forward strand.
AATCTCACATTGTGAGGAAATGAAAGACGGTAGTATATACCGTTATCAAATAAAGTGGTGAAGAATTTTTTCACAACTAGGGTGGTACCGCGATATATATCGTCCCTACGTTTTTGCGTAGGGACGTTTTTTATTTCGGGGTTATTTTAGTTGTATCTTCATAACTAGGGTGGTACCGCGATATTTTATCGTCCCTACGTTTTCGTAGGGGCTTTTTTTATTTCGGCAGTTTCTTAGTATTCTTCACAACTAGGGTGGTACCGCGATATTTTTATCGTCCCTACGTTACTGTAGGGGCGATTTTTTGTTCCTGAAGGGAAGTGGTTGTATTAGAAAGGGAAGAGGATAGAACAATACGAGTAAGTATGAAATGTAATAATAAGAAAAAATAGAAGAAGAGAGGAGATAGAAAGATGAATTCACAGCAATGGACATCGAAATTAGGTTTCGTTTTAGCTGCAGCAGGTTCAGCAATTGGCCTTGGCGCAATTTGGAAGTTTCCGTATATGGCCGGTATTGGAGGGGGCGGTGCCTTCTTCCTAATATTCATTGGTTTTACTTTACTGATTGGTTTACCTTTATTATTGGCGGAATTTTCAATCGGAAGAAGTACGCAAAAAGAGGCTGTTGATGCGTATAGAGAGATCGCTCCTAAAACATTATGGCCGTGGGTTGGTAAGTTAGGGATTGTAACATGTTTCATATTGCTTTCTTTCTATAGTGTTGTAGGAGGTTGGATTTTATTATATTTATGGAATGCAATTACAGGTAGACTATGGGAAGGAAATGGTGCATACGAAGCAACATTTGGTGAAATCATTTCCAATCCATATTTAGCAGTTGGATCACAGCTATTATTTATTCTTATTACTATTTTTATCGTAAGTAAAGGCGTGCAAAATGGTGTTGAAAAAGTAAATAAATACTTTATGCCAGCACTATTCGTTTTGTTCTTTGTGTTAATTGTTCGTGCGCTTACATTAGATGGAGCGGGAGAAGGGGTACGTTTCTTCTTACAACCTGATTTTTCGCATGTAACGTCTGAGATTGTTTTATATGCGATGGGGCAATCGTTCTTCTCATTATCTGTCGGTGTGGCAGTAATGGTAACGTATAGCTCGTACTTGCCGAAAGAAGAAAATTTACCGCGTTCAGCATTTTCTATTGTTGGTTTAACACTTGTTATTACATTACTTGCGGGACTTGCAATTTTCCCGGTTGTATTTGCATTTGGAATGGAGCCATCTCAAGGACCGGGATTACTATTTATTGTATTACCAGCTATCTTCAGTAAAATGGCATTTGGAAAACTATTTTTCATTATTTTCTTATTACTATTCTTTTTTGCTACTGTAACATCTGCAATTTCTATGTTAGAGATTAGTGTTGCTTCCTTAACAAAAAAAGGAAAGGGAAAACGTGAAAAAATGGCATTGATTGTTGGATTACTAATCTTTGTTGTTGGAATTCCATCGGCACTATCATATGGTGTATTAAGTGATGTGAAGCTTTTTGGAAAAACAGTGTTTGATTTAGCAGACTTTGCAGTAAGTAACGTTCTTATGCCGCTTGGTGTATTATTAGTTGCAATTTTCGTGCCATTAAAAATGAAGAAAGATGTATTAATGAAAGAACTGGGTGTCAGTAAAAATAAAGGCTATAAATTATTTGTATTATGGTTATTCTTACTTCGCTATATCGCACCAATTGCAATTATTATCGTATTTTTAAATGTAATTGGAGTGATTTAAAGTACAAAAGGCTCTAGCATAACGTTATGCTAGAGCCTTTTAATTATAGAATTATCTTTTCTGCAATTCGTTTACTGTAACAAATTGATAGCCTTTTTTAGATAAAGAATCTAAAATGCTTTCAATGGTCTTTAAGGCATTATTAGAATCGTCATACATGGAATGTAATAAAATGATAGATTCAGGTTCTACATTTTTTGTAGGACCATCATCAAAGGTTAGGGCGACGACTTTTTGATTTGTTTCTACCCGATTTGTTAATTTACCAAATAGTTGATACGTTCGTGAATTCATTAATTTATAAGTTCCAAAGAGTAGGAAGAGAAGAGTGGTTAGTATAATCAATGATGTAATGATTCTTTTGTTCATAAAGCGCCCTCACATTATTTTTAATTTTAAAAAGTAGTGGGATGCAAGTGAGGAAAATTTATCATATAATAAAGTTGAATCAAAAGGTATATTAGGAGGTGTTGATATGGCGATTACAATACAATTGCCAGACACTGCAGCGTCTCATGCAAAGCCAAGTATGGAAATGGCGATACTTTGCGTGAGGTAGACAAGTAGTATTCAATCGCCAAAATGAGCTCGTATCATTTCTTTTATATTTGGCTTTGCACCTTATTGAAATGAACCATAAAAAATAAGGGGCGAGCAGAAATGAAATACGTAAAGGCAGCGACTGTTTTACCAGAAAACTTAATTGCAGAAATTCAAAAGTATGTACAAGGTGAAACAATTTACATTCCAAAACAAGAAACTAAACATTATAAATGGGGTACACGATCTGGCGGAAGAAAGCAACTTGATGCACGGAATAGAGACATTAAACATGCTTTTAAAAGTGGAACTACCATTCATCAATTAGCAGAGGAATACTTTCTTTCTACGGAAACGATAAAAAAAATCGTGTATTCAAAATAATAATGAAAAAGCACTGATTATTCAATTAGAAATAATCAGTGCTTTTTGTGTATACTTTGTTTATGAATCGTTTTCGACATTTTATAAAATAAGTGTATTGTATACAATAAAAAGAGATCAACAATTTGTATGGAGTGATAATAATGGAAGCATTTATAAGAAGTGATCAATATAATTTTATAAAATCACAAACTCATATTCTAGCGCATGGACACGCAACAGCAAACGATAGAGGTGTTATTGCTGCGCTGAAGTCTCTTGCAATAGAAAAAGTGTTACATGTTTTTGAAAATCTTACTGATGAACAAAAAAAAATAATCGATACGATTTTGGCAGTTGAAAATAGAGAGAAGGCAGAAGCGTTTTTACTTCAGTTAAATCCATATGTTATTCCGTTTCAGGAAATTACACCACAAGCGTTAAAAAAAATATTTCCTAAAGCTAAAAAATTGAAGCTTCCTGAAATAGAAGAAATAAATATGAAAGAAATGTCGTATTTAGGTTGGATTGATAAAGGAACGGGCAGAAAGTTTATTATAGCAAAGAACGGAAATAAGTTTGTTGGCCTACAGGGAACATTTCAAAGTATAAATAAAAAGAGTATTTGTTCATTGTGTCATGGTCACGAAGAAGTAGGTCTGTTTTTAGTTGAAATAAAAGGTGATGTACCAGGTACTTTTGTTAAAAAAGGAAACTATATTTGTAAAGATAGTATAACATGTAATCAGAATATGACTTCGCTTGATAAATTACATGACTTTATTGAGAGATTGAGGAAATAAATTATTGCAAAAGATCGTACTAAACTACATTCATCACTATAATTGTGTGTGAGTTCAAGAAAACAAAAATGACCTGTTCCCTAAAGAATAGAGGGAACAGGTCTAGGGATACTTTTCAATAGGTAGGAGATGTAAATCTCTACTCATTGAAATTCACTTAGATCATAACGCCATTATCTGCAAAGTGATACCACTTTCCATCAATGAACAGGTAGCTAGTAGCCATGGAACCATTTGTATTTAGATAATACCAAGTAGATCCTTCTTTTAACCAGCCAGTAGCCA
>NZ_KB895725.1:0-38258 GCF_000374965.1 Bacillus sp. 95MFCvi2.1
TCACGTACGATAAAAGGTATTGAAACCATTCATGCTCTATATAAACAAAGGCGAAGTCTTCAAAGAGACTCCGCCTTTTCAACGTACAATGAACTTCAACAATTACTAGCTACTTCTTAAACATTGCTCCTCATTTACCAACCTGTTTATGCTTTTTTCAAACTTTGCAACAGAACCATTCGTTTGGTTTTTTGACAATATCCAAACGTCATTATAAAATGTTTATATATGTGTAAACGAAATAAATTTATGTTTATTTATATTCATAAGAGATAGGAAATGTTAATAACAATAAAGAAATGGGTATACCACCAACAAAGAGCTGCAAAAAGAATGGAACCAGTACGGAAAAGATGCTTTCATGATTGACATACTAGAAAAATAGAAAAGAAGAATTATTAGCTCTTGAAGAAAAGTTACAACCATATGGAGAACGGGGTTATAACCAAAAATATTCTTAAAAAGGGGAGAAAATTATGGAACAAAGAAAGTATCCAGTAACACCTCAAGATCGAATGAATTATATATTAGGTCTTTATTCGGCAAATCAACAAATTAATGCAATTCTTTATTTTCCTGTAGGTATATCAAAGAACATACTTGAACAATCAGTAAGGATAACGTTACAATTGCAGCCGGTTTTGAACAGCCGTTTTGTAGAAAGTGATATTCCTTACTGGAAGGAACATTCATCTGGTACTAACTCACCTATTTGTCTTTTTGCAGAAGGAAATGATCAAGAACTTGAAATGATGGCAATAGATTTTATTAAGGAATCTGGAGATCGTATTCAGGGGCCTATGGTTCAAACAAAATTATTACGAGGCACTACAACAAATATGTTAGTGGTGAAATTATCCCATCTATGTTCAGATGGTGCAGGAGTCAAGGAATATATTAATTTGTTGGGAGCAATTTATACTCAACTTTACCTGGGAAAATCTAAGGATCAAATTATAAAGGAATTTGGTGAGGGGAATGAGAGTTTTCGTGATCAATCACCTGTTTTCAAATATGCTGGAATACCAGACGTAAAAAGTGCATATCGTCCTAACCAAGAACAACAGGCATCGTTATGGTCTTTTCCATCTCAACCGAACAAAAATATATACCCAAAAATGTCGGTACGGCGGTTGAGCCATGAGCAAACTCTACGTCTAATCCAATGGACAAAAGCACAACAGGCTACCTTGAATGATGCAATCATGACTGCATACTTCCGAGCTTTATCACGTTTCACTGTGTATGCAGAACCTCGCACCGCAGAAAAAATGATCGGTTTAACAATTGATTTACGCCGATATCTTCCTAATCATACAACTGGTGCTATTTGCAACTTATCCGGTATGGAAATGCCAGTGATTAAAATGGAAGATGATGAATCATTTAATCAGACTCTAGCTCGAGTCAAACAATCAATGGATAAAATAAAATCTCAAAATCCAGGTCTTTCTTCAGCAGCAGGAATGGAGCTACTGGCAGGTATAAAGCTATCTGCGGTGAAAGAAATGTATAAGCAGCAATACGAACAGGCTTTACAGATGGGGATGGCATTGCCGTTACTTACAAATTTCGGGGTGATAGCAGATGAACCTATTAAGTTTGGTGAAGTTCAAGCTGAGGACGGGTATATGACATCACCTATTATGTATGCACCATTCTTTACAATGGGGGCAAGCTCTTATAATGGAAGACTTACATTTACGATTGGTTATCATACGCCGGATACATCAAAAGAAAAAGTAGACCAATTTTTAGAAAGTGTGGTTAATCAACTATCATAATTGTAATAATCATTACGTAATAGGGGTATCACCCCACACCCAACAAGCTAAGCTTGTATAAGTTTAATTTTACGTGAGATTTTTCTTTTTTCTAAAAGAGAGTTTTGGCTTAAAGAAGATAAATTTTTAATGGATTATTGCCATGAATATATGGATAAAGTTCATCAATATATTTGTAGAAAGGAGGAATTAAAATGAAGAGAGATGATAATAAGATTGGTCACTTTACATCTGAAAAAGGAAAGGAAGACTTTCAAATTGCCTACGATGAATCAATGGCACTTCTTCCAAAGCCTAACGATACGAAAGATATAAAAACTAAATATGGCACAATTCGTGCTTATTACTTTACTAAAGAGGAAAACAAACATAAGGAACCAATACTCTTACTCCCTGGACGTGGTGCATCTACTCCAATGTGGGTACCCAATTTAGAAGGGCTAAGGGAGAAAAGGCCTGTTTACACGATAGATTTACTCGGTGAACCTGGAATGAGTGTGCAAACGAAGGTGATTGAAAACCAAAAACAACAAGCAGAATGGTTAAATGAAGTAATTGAAGGATTAGGTTTAGAAAAAGTGCATATCGTGGGTGTCTCCATTGGCGGTTGGACAACAATGAATTTGGCCAGATATAATCCAGAGCATATTGCTACGGCTAGTTTATTGGACCCAGTCTTTGTATTTGCGCAAATGCCCATAAAGATGATTCTAGCATCTATTCCAGCTTCCGTCCCTATTGTACCTAAGTTTATAAGAGAAAAGATGTTAAGCTATGTATCTGGAGGAGCAGAAACAAATGACGATGAGCCTATTGCTAAATTAATCGAGTCGGGTATGCGTAACTATAAACTTAAAACACCAGCGCCTGATCTATTTAGTAAAGAAGACTTAAAAAATATCAACGTTCCAGTGCTTGCATTAATGGCTGAAAAAAGTACAATGCACAATTCAGTAAAAGCAGTTGAAACTGGGAAAAAATATGTTAAAGATATCGATATAGTTAACTGGAAAAATGCATCTCACGCAATCAATGGTGAGTTCTCTAACGAAGTTAATGCCAGGATCCTTGATTTTGTAGAAAAACATTCTAATGACAACTAAGTTGAAAGTGGAAAATATGTTGTAATAACAACTTTACATTATCACTTTCATTTTTCATAATCGGTATAAAAAAGGGACAGATTGATTTACGGAATCAGTCTGCCCAAAATCAAAAAGAGTTCATCCACCAAGTGTTTGGGCTTATAGCATAAAATACGATTTCACTAGGAATCTACTATTATCCGCGTTCTTCTTCATATATTTGCACCAGAACCGAAAATGACGTACCCATTTCCAAATGGCTACTTCCAACAATCTACCTCAAATGATTTACATATTTTCTTTTAACATTTTTATCATTTTATCTTATAAAAAAAGACTGATTTAAAGATTTCCTCTTCAAATCAGTCCTTCTCATCATTTCGGTAATTCAATTCGAAATGTCGTACCTTCTCCTCTTATACTCTCCACTGAAATTTCTCCATGGTGCAGTTCAACAATTTTTTGCACAATGGATAAGCCTAAGCCACTTCCTTCCACATTACGAGCCCTCGCTGTATCCACCTTATAAAACCGATCAAAAATCCGCTCTACTTCTTCTTGCTCCATACCAATCCCGCTATCTGAAATTGAAATCACTACACTCGCTTCTAATTCTTCTACAGCAAATCCAATCGTTCCACCACTATCTGTAAACTTAATACTATTTGTAAAGATATTTGTCCAAACTTGATGAAGTAAATTTTCATCGCCTCTTACATTTATGCTAGGTACGTCAAATTCAACCGCTATGTCTTTTTCACGCCATTTCCATTCCAACATAAAAATGACATCTTTCATTTGTTTGTGCACATCAAATTCTTTTATTTGAAGAACCTTTTCCTCTTTATCTAAAGAAGCAAGTGTAAGTAACTGCTTACATAAACTAGACATCCGCTTACTTTCACCCTCAATAATTTGTAAATAACGTTTTCTTTCATCTTCTGTCATCTTTTCTGACTGTAGAGTTTTAGAAAAACCTTGAATCGAGGAAAGTGGAGATTGAAATTCATGAGACACGTTAGAAACGAACTCTTGTCTCATTTGATCTAACTCTTTTATACTTTTTGTCATTTTTTTAAAACTCGTAGATAATGTTCCAATCTCATCTTTTCGCCCTTCTTCTAATTCAATATCATATTCACCATTCGCAATTTTTTGCGTCGCTTTTGTAAATATGCGAATCGGACGAACGATATACCGCGCTGCGATTGCAATAAAAACGATACTTAATACAACAATAAATCCAAGCAATACCGCTAAGAAAATCCTCATTTCGCCGAATTGTTGCTGAATATCAGGACGAATAAATAAGGCATATTGCTTATCACCATGTTTCAGTGGAACCCCTACGCTATTAATTAATTCATTATCAAAAAAGCCTGTTATAAATAGACGAGTTGGATAGGTAGAAACACCATTGTATGTTTTCCCTTGTAAGACTTTGTCAATGGTAGCATCACTAATCTTTATAGTCCGAAAAGCATTTCCAATTCGTTTCCCCTGTTTTTGATCATCTACTACATAAATCTCATAACCTAATTTCGCAATAGAATGTAAATACTCATCCTTATTTTCCTCAGTCTGTTTTTCATATAAATGTTTTACTTCCTCAGCGTAACGTAAAATCTTTTCACTATTATACGGTTTTAATTTCACTTGATAATAAACATTGGTTAATAAAAAACCAATGATGCTACTAAGAAGCATAATCCCAATCGTAATCAATGCAAATCTAGAATAAAGTGACTTCATCTTATTTCAGCTCCAACTTATAACCAAGTCCACGTACCGTTTTAATTTGAAAATCATCTGTTCGTTTTGAAAAACGATCTCGAAGACGTTTAATATGAACATCGACTGTCCGTTCATCTCCTTCAAAGTCCATCCCCCAAACAAGTTCAATCAACTCTTCTCTTGAAAACGTTCTTCCAGGATACCCTGCAAGTTGTGATAACAATTCAAATTCCTTTAAAGGAAGTAAAATCGTTTGGTCATTACATTTTACCTCAAAGCTTTTTCTATCAATCGTTGTTCCGTGAAGCGTGATAACGTCCGCACTCAGCATTTGATAACGACGAAGTAAAGCTTTCATACGGAAAATAACTTCCGCCGGTTCGAATGGCTTTACAATATAATCATCTGTTCCTGAAATAAATCCTTTTTCTTTATCCACCAATTGATCTTTAGCAGTTAATAAAATAACAGGTATATCATGATACTTTCTAATTTCTTCGCACAAAGTATATCCGTCAATAAATGGCATCATGATATCGACAACGGCCAGGTGAATATTTTCTTTTTCTAATATGGATTGCGCTACCTTTCCATCCTCAGCTTCAAAAACTTTATAGCCTTCCTTTTGTAAGTGGTAATGTAATAATTCTCTAATATGCCCGTCATCATCCGCTAATAAAATATGTATCATATTCGTTAAATCCTTCCTTGTTTATCCTTCTACACTATTACATTAAGAAACAATTGTGTTTTTTGCAAGAAAAAGCCCGCATTTAAAATTAAATATATACAAATATTAACAAATATTACAAATGAAAGCCTACACCTTCGATTACTCAGTAATTTTCGATACAGGCTTTTTTATTTAACCTTAGCTCTCCGTTCGTTAAGCTGTAAAACCCGAAAATCCGCTTGTTTGTAGGCGCTAAAAAGACCGAGCAAGACGGAATCCAAGGTCGTCAATGTAAAATGTCGGATGGCTACGACGACGACACGAAGCCCCACACCCCCTGGCCTCTTCAGCCCAGCTACCTCCTCGGAAAATTCGGTAGGATCCGTACACTTGTTCATCATATAAATCAAAGCACCACTCCCAAACATTCCCTAACATATCATATAGACCCCATGCATTCGGTTCCTTTCTTCCTACTTCATGGATTTTGCCCCCTGAATTTTCATTGTACCAGGCAATCTTATCAAGCTCTCCATATCTATAACCAGTAGTCCCGGCTTTACATGCATATTGCCACTCTGCTTCTGAAGGAAGTCGATAACCGTCAGATTCCCAATTACAAATAATGTTTTCACCATCATTACTTATAGAATAACACTCTTTCAGTCCAGCTTTCTGTGAAAGTAGATTACAAAAAGAAATTGCATCATTCCAAGAAATATTCACAAATGGTTTTAGATCTCCGTCAAAAGAATTGGATGACTTATTTGTAATAGCATAGTATAGATCCATAGTTACAGGATACCTTGCAAGAAGAAACGGTCTTATTTCAACTTTCCATTTGCTTTTTATTCTATCGTCTCTTAATTCTATTTCTCCCCCTGGAATTTTCACCATCTGCTTGTCAATGTAACTCATTATTTCATTTGACACTCCCATTTCCTCCTAACAATCTTAATGCCGTAAATTTCATTACATCTAGAACCATTAGATCAATACAAAAATCATGTTGTTTTTGTAGATAACTACCTGTTATCCATTCATACAGCACGGGTACTACACTATAGAAGATGAAAATAGATAGAATGTGTTCATACTATTTTATGGTTGGAAGAGGAATTTCAATCAACTACGGTACGGTACTTTAGAACCTATCCCTTAGTTGAAGAAAGAATAGTGTATAGCGTATTTTCATAAGTCGTCAATTATTACTATGTATTTTTAATTTATACTTATAGTTTAAAAAAGATAGTAGGGATATTTAATCCTTACTATCTTTACTCCTAATCTTATATCTTTTTGTTTAATTTAAAGAATGTATGAAAAGCCCACTACGAAGCTTCGGTTCAAACCAAGTGGACTTTGGTGGCATAACTTCCCCCGCATCAGCAATTGCTAATAAATCTTCCATTGATGTAGGATATAAAGCAAACGCTACTTTATAATCACCACGATTTACAAGGCGCTCTAGCTCCTCTAAACCTCGAATACCACCAACAAAATCAATGCGGCTATCTGCACGTGGATCGTGAATTTGTAATACTTGACTCAATAAGTGATCTTGTAAAATAGAAACATCTAAACGTTTTACAACATCATAGGCATCAAATGTTTCTTCTTTCACAGTTAGTTTATACCACCCCTGATCCAAATACATGCTAAATGATTTTGGTTCAGTTGGTTTATATGGAGATACATAAGCTCTTTCTACATAAAAATAGTGTGAAATTTGCTGTAAAAATTGGTCCTGTGATAAACCATTTAAATCTTTCACAACACGATTATAATCCCAAATTGATAGTTCATCATGAGGGAATAAAACAGATAAAAAGAAATTAAATTCTTCTTCTCCTGTATAGTTCGGATATTGTTCCCTACGCATTAACCCAACTTTCACAGCAGATGCTGATCGATGATGTCCATCTGCAATATATAAGGAAGGAATCTCTTCGAATGATTCTACTAATGCAGAAATCGCATCAATTTCTGCGATTTTCCATATTACATGCTCCACACCGTCATCTGCAGTAAATTGATAAATTGGCGTGTGATTTTTTTGCCACGTTGCAATTAACTTTGTTACGTCTTCTTTCGCACGATATGTTGAAAAAATTGGACCTGTATTCGCATTACATATATCAACATGACGAATGCGATCTTGTTCTTTTTCATGACGGGTCCGCTCATGCTTTTTAATTGTATTATCAGTATACTCATCAATTGATGTACAAACGACAAGTCCAGACTGCATTCTCCCTTGCATTGTTAATTGATAAATATAAAGACATGGCTCTTCATCTTGAATCAATACTTCTTCTTGCATTAAACGTTGTAGATTTTCACTTGCCTTTTCATATACACTGTTATCATATGGTGAAACAGCCGGATCTAAGTCTATTTCAGCTTTATCAATATGCAAAAAGGAATATGGGTTTCCCTTTACAACTTCTCTTGCTTCTTCACTATTTAACACATCATACGGCAGTGCTGCAACTTGTGCAGCTTTATCAGATACTGGACGAATTGCCCTGAATGGTCGAATTGTCACCAAATCTCTCTCTCCTTTATACAATCATTCGAACAGCTACTACACCTGTGATTTTCTTTATGTTTTCAACTACATTTTCTTTAATTATATCATCAATTCCATTATCGATATCAATCATTGTATATGCAAAAGAGCCTTTACTACGGTTTATCATATCAGCAATATTAATATGATGTTCCGCTAAACATCCTGTAATTTGCCCCACCATATTCGGAACGTTTTGATGCATAATCGTAATTCGTTTCTTTCCGACATAAGGAAGTTCTACATTTGGATAATTTACTGAATTACGGATATTTCCTGTTTCTAAATAGTCTCGTAATTGACGAGCGGCCATAACTGCACAATTCTCTTCAGATTCATACGTTGAAGCTCCAAGATGGGGTGTTGCCGTTACATTTCTCATTTTTATTACATTTTCATTTGGAAAATCAGTTACGTAATGATTAATAATCCCTTCTTCTAAAGCTTTTGCTAACGTAACTTCATCCACAAGTTCTCCTCTTGAGAAGTTAAAGAGACGGACACCTTTTTTCATCGTTTGTATAGCGTGTTCTCCAATTATCCCTCTCGTTTGATCTGTCAGTGGAATATGCAATGTAATATAGTCACATGTTGCAAAGATTTCATCTAAACTAAATGCACGTTGTACGTGTGTTGATAAGCGCCATGCTGTTTCAACAGATATATATGGATCGTATCCAACGACATCCATACCAAGAGATAATGCGTCATTTGCGACAAGAGCACCAATGGCACCAAGTCCAATAACACCAAGTCGTTTGCCTGCTATCTCTGAACCAACGAATTGTTTTTTTCCTGCTTCTACAAGCTGCGGAACTTCTTCACCTTCTAATCCCGCTGTCCAACCAACCCCACTTATAATATTACGTGATGACATAATAAGACTGGCAAGAATAAGTTCTTTCACTGCATTCGCATTTGCCCCTGGGGTATTAAAAACAACGATACCTCTTTCTGTACAACGTTCTACAGGAATGTTATTTACACCAGCTCCTGCTCTTGCAATTGCCTTTAAATCTTTTGAAAATTCTTCTTGATGTAAGGAAAAACTTCGAAGTAGTATACCATCTGGATGTTCTAAGCCTTCTCCAACCTCATATCGCTCTCCACCAAAAATTTGCAAGCCCTTTTCAGCAATCTGATTTAATGTTTGAACGCGAAACATTTCCCCATCTCCCTATCTATTCTCTAGCTCAAAATCCTTCATGTAATCTACTAATTGTTGAACACCTTCTACCGGCATTGCATTATAAATACTCGCTCGCATGCCACCAACTGAACGATGGCCTTTTAATGTAACAAGCCCTAGTGTTTTAGCTTTTTGTAAAAATTGCTCATTTAAATCATTGGATGGTGTTGTAAATGGAATATTCATAAGCGAACGATATGCAGGATCAACCGGTGAAGTAAATAATTTTGATTCATCTAAGAAATCGTATAGAAGAGCTGCTTTTTTTCTATTTTGTTCTTCAATCGCGGATACGCCGCCCTGCTCCTTTAACCATTCTAATACTAGCTTCGTCACATAAATACTAAAGGATGGTGGTGTATTATATAAGGAATTATTTTTACTGTAAGTTTCATAGTTTAACATTGTCGGACAAGAAGTATCCGCTTTACCAATTAAGTCTTTTCTAATAATTGCAATTGTTAGTCCTGCTGGTCCTAAATTCTTTTGTGCTCCTGCATAAATGAAACCAAATTTCTCTATATCGTATTCTTCAGATAAAATATTTGAAGACATATCAGCAATAAGTGGAATATTCTCTAATTTCGGCAATTGAACATATTTCGTTCCTTCAATCGTATTATTCGTTGTTATATGTACATAATCTAGTTCTTTCGGAATCATTGAAACATCAACATGTGGAATCGTTGAAAAATGATTTTCTTCCGATGAAGCAATAACTTCTACTTCTCCAGTTTTCTTAGCCTCCTGTAAGGCTTTCTTAGACCATGACCCTGTATGGACATATCCAGCTCTTTTATGTTCATTCATTAAATTTAATGGAACCATTGAAAACTGTAACGATGCCCCTCCCTGTAAAAATAGCACGTCGTAATTCTCAGGAATGTGCATCAATTCACGAAGCAAGCTACTTGCTTCATCTATAATATTTTGAAACTCTGAAGACCGGTGACTCATTTCAATAACAGACATGCCTGTCCGGTTATAATTCAAAAGCTCCCTTTGCACTTTTTCTAAAACTGGCAAAGGGAGTATAGATGGTCCTGCCGAAAAATTGTAAACTCTCTCCATCAACTGTATGACCTCCCTGTTTCTATATTTATTAATTTTTAAACTTTCTGAATTATAACCCATATAAAATATACGGTCAATTTGTTTTGCTTTATTAGGGTGCAAGACGCAATGGAACCGTTTGCAGATGCATTTACTTTTATAAACATACAAAAAAGTGTTAAGCATTTTATCTCGCTTAACACTCCATTCATAAATTTATAAGAGCTAATTGTCCGTAAAGAACCGATCATAAATTTGATAAAGAGCAGAAAGACCAAAAAGCCAATAAATGGTATCAACAAGAGCTGGTGTAGAACCAAACCATTTCTCAACTACATTATAATCCAGCGCAACAAACAACCAATTCAAACCGCCAAGAATCACCAGAATTACTGTAAGGTAAGACAAAAACTTCATTATGATTGCCCCCTAGGTGATAAAATGGTGAAAGGCCTTTCACTAAAATATATGTAACAAATCAAAAAACTTTCTTATTTTTTAATTAAATTTATCACACATTAACGAGCAGTAATATCCCTTCCTCAACATTCAGCAAAAACTAAAAGGAGGACATTTGTCCCCCTTACTTGTTATATAAAAGCAAACAATGTAACCTATATGATTTTATTTTGTTCCTACTGCAATACCTTGTGTATCAATTTTCGTAATTAACTCATGATATCTCTGCATCTCTCGCTCACTATTATCCCAACTTTCACCGTAAATGTGACTTATTTTTGTTGCTCGGATTTCTAAAAGAAACGAGCCCTCCTCATCTTGCAATAATACATATGTAATTGTTCCTTCTTTATAAAATTTAGTTGGATGTGCATTTTTTAATTTCTCGACACTAGGTTGGCCAACCTTTCCCATCACAACTGGAACATAACCTTCTTCAACAAATTGCTGAAGGGATTTCTCACTAAAATCACTTCTTTTCAATGAATATAAAATAGATTCCACCGTATACTTATTGAATTTTTCTTTTTGTTCTTCGAGCGCTCTATCCTGATATTCAACAATCGATTGTTTTGTTTCTTGGCTGATATGTGGCGTTGTATTTCCGGTTTCCCTCTGATACAGGTTGTATAATTTTTCAGCGCGATAAATAAGAGTAAAAGAGAAAATAATGACTAGACAGATTCCCCATTTATTATACCGTGGAGATTTAATATCTGAATACGATTGAATTTGTTTATGCTCTTCAGACGATAATTGTGATCGAGCAACCGTGGGCGCTACCTCTGCGACTTGTTGTTTTTCAAACATGGCTTCTTTTCCCCAAAAACTTGCTAATTGCGACTCAATCTCTTCTGGTGACAGCTTTTGTGTCGATACATTTACAGGCTCTACTTTCCCAACTTCACGTTTCATTTTAGAGATTTCTCGATCTCTAATAGATTGATTCTGGCGCAGATTCGTTCTCCAATCTGAAGGCATACTTAGTCCAGCTTCTTTATATATCTTCCCTTTAATGATAGAAGAAACAAGACACATCACAAGAACAACAAAATAGATAATACCTGCATACCCTCCTATCACATATATAGGAAGAATAAGCCATCCAATAAAACTTAATACGATTAAAAAAGTATACACATACCGATTTAGATCATATACAAATCCAAATAACGAGCAAAATTTAGAAAAAGCTCGTACTAAAATTTGTGAAAATCCCATAGTAAAAGCACAAAATTTATTTTTCGTTACAATTGTATCTTTATAAATCCCTCTAACATCTTCATCATTTGGATCCAGTTTCATCGCAGTTTCAGCTAGCATTCTTGCTTTTTTAAAATTCCTCTTCTCCTTCGCTATACTTGCAAAACAGAAAAGATTCGTTATATTTTCTGGATTTAATTCTAAAGCACGCTTTTCAGCCTTTAATCCCTCTTCTTTTCGTTTTGGGAAATGTTTCAAAAGGATATAAGCATACCTACCTACATACGTTTCATTTTCAGGGTCTAATTCCATCGCCTTTTCTAGGTAAACAAGTACATTCTTCATTCCTTCAAGATGCATGACAGCTTCGCTCATATAGAAATAATATGGTCCCTCTTCAGGGTAGTTTCTTATACCAATTTCCGCTATTTCTCTTAATCTTGTAAAATTACTTTGCGCAGTAAAAATATCTAATCCTGCTAAAAGAACAAATTCATTTAAGTGATCTAATTTAAGCGCTTCTTCTATATATTCACTTGCAATATCACTTTCATGAAGCCCATAGAAATATACATAGCTTAAGCTGAGATATCCATAAACATCTTCTGGATCTTCCCTAACCATAAGTTCCGCTTCTTCTTTGGCACGCTCAACATCACCAAGTTTCAGCAAATAATAAACCCTTCTAAAATTGTCTTCCATTCCCTCACCCCCTGCTTCTTACCTGCTATTTCAATCTGTGTTCTTTCATATAATCTAGCACTTTATCAAAATCCTTATTCACATCGCTAAATGTCGCATAATTTTTTGCTGTTGAAAACCAATCTAAAGTCGTTGGCTGACGTTTTTTCATCGCTTCTAGCAAGTCTTCATTTGAAAGAGGTTGTAATTGCCCTGTTTCAAATGAACGCTGAATCGCTTGATTAATCGCATCCTCAACTAAATATGTTAAATCGGCACCCGAAAAATGCTCTGCATACTTTGCGACCAAGTCAAGCTGTAATTCTGTTTTCGGCTTATCTTTTGTTTTCAAATCCAGAATTGTTAATCGTTCCTCATAATTCGGCGGTGCAACAAAAACAAGAGAATTAAAGCGTCCTGGACGGCGCAATGCAGGGTCAATATACCATGGTGTATTTGTTGCACCAATAATATAAACTCCTTCATTAAAAGAATTACTTCCATCCATTTCTACTAGCAATTGATTTACTAGTGTCCGCTGATGATGGGAACCCATTTTTTGTCTATTCCCTCCAAATGCATCTAATTCATCAATAAACAAAATACATGGCTTTGTTCTCCGTGCTTCCTCAAAAATCTCATGTAAATTTTTCTCAGACTCACCCGTCCACATAGAAAGTATAGCTTGCAGTTCCAAATGAATAAAATTCGCATCAATTTCTCCAGCTACCGCACGTGCTAAAAATGTCTTCCCGCAACCAGGCGGTCCATAAAATAATAAGCTTCCACCTGTTTTCTTACCAAACGCTTGAAAGTATTCAGGATTTTTAATTGGCATAATAAAATCCATATTAATTTTCTTCTTAATCTCTTCCATTCCGCCAACATCGGCGAAAGTCATTTTACTTTCTTCAACTTCCACCATTCTATTTTGTTCTCTATCAAAAGAAATCACCTTAATTTTTTTGCGATATTTCTCCATTTCATCCATCTTCTTATCCATTCCCCTCTAAATAAACACTTTGATTCTAACTAATGTTGTCATGGTTTTTGTAGAGTGAATCTCTCCAGAAACACCATAAAGAATAGCTAATACAACTCATTATTATAAAAATGAAATATTCCAAAAAACATCATAGCAAATAAAGTTTTTATGCGTTGTCGTATTTCGTCGAATACAACAAAAAAAGGGATCATCCTCCTATCCCTTTTTACATAGACATACCTATCATTTATCATTTTCCCTCTTGTCTCTTCTCACCTTATGCGTTTCTAAATCTGCCAATCTCACTGGAATTGGTAATCTACTTTCTTTTCCGATTAAATTCGATACAATTTGAACACTCGTATCTAAATCAATATTATTTCCACAAGAGACAAAAATCGGTTTTACATTCTCCTTCGTCCTTAGAACTCTTCCATATACCTCATCATCAATCATAATATCACTAAAAGTAAACGCCTTATTCTCTGGCATGATAAAATCAACATCTTTAATCTTAAGATAACTTTTCGCTACACCAATTGTAGGTTTTTGTAGGAAAAAAGAAGCATGTGTCGCAATCCCCATATGTTTATAGTGTAAATAGCCATTTCCATCGAACATAAATATATCTGGATTAGAAGTAAGCTTTTTGGCTGCTTCTATTACTAAAGGCAACTCACGAAATGCTAAAAAACCTGGTATATACGGTACCGTTACCTCCCTATAACTATAGACCTTCTCCACTTCCTTCTTCGTATGATAATCAATAACAACAATACAGCAAGTTCCATAGTGCTTATCATCTTTTTCCCAATAAGCTAAATCTACTCCAGCTATTAAACTTACATCTTCTAGATGAAAGTTATTTTTTAATTCAATTCTATGTATCAATTTATCTTGAATTTCAGAAAATTCTTTTTCTGAATGTAGATGAAATGAATGTACTTCTCTAGCTTCCATGTTCTACTCCCCTTTTTATTATCATTTATACGAAACAGCTCCTATGTATTTCATTTCATAAAGATTTTCATTTTTATTTATTATTTCGTCGCTGTATTCATAGTTATATATCATAATAATTGTGTTGTATTTCATCTCTAGTGTATTCGTAGCAAATCTTTTCATCTGCGGTATCACAACTTCTTCATAAGAACATCCTGCTAGTAAAGTTTCTAGATGATCACTTCGCTTTAGATAAAATTCTTTTTCGATAAAGTCCTCATCAATATCATACATACAAATATGAAAATCCTTTATAAATGGTGATGGTATGGAATCACCATCATCTGTATATTTTATACTGAAATAATCCTCTAAAAAATCTTGAGATTCCATATTTCCTAGCCATAATGAGACCACACCTTCTTTTTCCATACATATAAACTCCATTCATATATAGTTTCTCAGTATACAAAAGTAATTCTTAAACCCTCTACATACTACGCTTCAAAACCAATCACAATCCATTCATCTACTACATCCCAAAAATCAACATTATATTTTGGCTGATTGTTTGCAAACCATAATGTAGCTTTATCATATTTGCAATTGTTATAATCAATAGCTACATAACCGCCCGCTCCACTTTTAAAAAATCCAAAAGTTGTTTTCAAATCAATTTGTAAGTTCTCCTCTAATTCTTCAATAATTCCCCACTCATCATCATCAAAATAAGTAACACATTCAAAAGGCACTAATCCCATAGCACCGCTCGCATAATAATAAAAACCATTATGAACTTTTTCATAAAACTTTCGAACTGAAATGGGAATTCTATCCCATGAAACTTCTAGCACTTTATTATGAAATGTATCCATAGGATTTCCCGCTTCATAATACTCTATTTCACCATCCGACGTCTCCAGTATATATAACATCGAATACATGCCGTTATTTTCTATTAACTCCACATTGAAAAGGTGCTCTTCCAAATATGAGATTGTGTTTCTTAATTCTTTCCCTACGTATGTTCTCCAAATCTCTAAAACCATTTTTATTCTCTTGTTGCTATCGTGTTCTTTAAAAATTTCATACCAAATACTAGGTATGACCTTATTATCTATTTTATCTATTGATTGAAGCTTTACATTTCTTTTATATTTTCTTAAAAATGCAAGTTTTGGTTCCATATAGCCGTCCCCTTTCATTTCTACTTCTCTAAAGTAAAAAAGTTTTCACCACCAAATTCAAAGTAATACCTTTAAACTAATCTATTCAATTCTAACAGTTTATACCACTCGTCATCTTTACTTCCAATGGGATTCCTTATTCCACCCGCTTCAACAAAAGACAGGCCGATATCAATATATTTGCTCCCTAAAAAATAATTTTCTAAAAAACTGCTAAAATCACCGTATGATTCAATAACAAAATTTTGATCAATTAAATTTCCAAACAAACAAGATACTTCTCCATCAATTTTATTAATAAATAATGGATAATTTTCTACCGTTCCTATACAAATCCATTTATCAGCACCATCTAGCATATCTTCCACATAAAACTGAATACTTTCAAGTTTTTGATGGCCGTATATAGTAATTACTCCACTATTCAATTTTTTGTATTTTCTTGTAATAAAATAATAATCTTTTAAAATATTATCTACTAATTTTTCAGCTATTTGCTTTTCTTCTTCTACAATTTCACCAATAACCAAACTAAATGGATCATCACCTAAAATATCTTTGACTAATTCTATTTTTTCTAATAATAATTTACTCATATTCATTACCTCTTAACTTATATTTCAAATTGAACCCTATATTATATATTTTCATTAGAGCATTGAAATGAGTTCTGCTAAACTATTACTAATAACTTCAAAAGTCCCCTTTTCATAATCTTCTATTTTCACTTGGCCATTTTCATTATCTACAACTACCAAAAGCCCGTTACATTCCATACCTATAGGAATATTTTTCAACTCATTATGGTGCGCTTTTTTATAATCTTGTAAAAAGGTATAAAAATCTCGAAGTTCAATTCCTGGTATAACAGGATTTAGCTCTATGTTATACTCTAAATAACTACCTGCTAAATCTAAAAACCAGTAGGAATTATAATATTCTTTAATCGAATGATGTAATTGTACTGCTAATTTCTTTTCTATATCAGAAAAGTCATGAAATAAATCTTTTTCTATAGGCTTCCAAAAAATATATTCCTCTGCATCTGGTTCCCCTACATATATAAAAGAATCTGCTTCTTCTATCCATACGGATTTTGGTAATGAATGATTATAGTTTTTCCATTCCTTAAATAATTTATGAAAATACTGCTCCATTTCTCTTTTCATTTTCACTTCTCCCAAACCATTATCTATTCCCTACTTCATACAATTCACTAATAAGTTCAGTACAACTTCGTGTAGCATAATATACATTTTCTCTTTGTACAGAATCTATCTGGCTACAAGTTATTATTCCTCTTTAGAGTATGTTATTTTAATGGTACAAAAACTCGATAACTTCTTCTGTTATATTATCAATAAAATAACATTTTCCATTCTCTACAACTAATTGTAGATCACTTCCAACCGGAAAGGAATAAACCGCTAGAATAGCAGGTTCAATTTGAGCTACTGTATTAAAATCACATACGACTAGGTTGGCCGGATCATTTACGTAATCATCATCATCAATTTCCGAAAAAAACCTCCAGCCATTATCAACACGAGTTACAGATTCATCTCTAACTAGCCATTTTAATTTTCCGTTCCCATCTAAAATATTTTTTGATATGATACAACCGCCTGCATTTTCGACAAATTCTGACTTTACGTAATTGGACATAATCTTTTCCCCTTTTCATTGTTTCTTTTATAATTGTTAACGTTTGTAAGCTCTATACGCTCTCATCAATAATTTTGAATCCACTATACTCAATCAACGCTCTAAACACATCGTTTCCGCCGTATGGCCATGCATAGGGATAAAATTCAATTCTTCCAATATTGTTCGATACCTTTTCACAAGAGACTAGTTCATATTCTCCACAAGCAAATGCATCAATCATAGATTCAAAGTCCCATGGTGTTCTCAGTTTAGAATCTGTAAAACGCTTTTCTACAGGGGTTTGTTCCCATAAAATCTGGTGATGGTGTAACTCTTCTTCCGTCGGCCACCAAAATTGTTTTAATACCTCTTCCTCAAAATACGCTAACCATATAGAATTACTACAGTCTATCATCTCTTTTTCTTTCTCTTCTTTAAGATTGTAAAAAAATTTTCTTAGTCTATGAAAACAAGACTCTTTATGTATTACAAATTCAAAATAACAATTGCTCATGTACTCACCTCTATATATGTATAACTATGAAACTCTCTTCCCAAATTATAACATTCCATAATTTAATTATGGTACACTGTCGTTTTATAAGAAAGCTATTTATGATACGAAAAAGACTCTTACAAACGTAAGAGTCCTATAAAGTACAACTTTCATCAGTGAGTTTTTTCTTCATCCCCCACTGGTGGTTAGATGAACCAATCAGGCTTTTACGGGCAGTTATCCCTCACCTATCTTCCTCATTCCTCTCTGAATCTTTAGGTGGGGTCTTATTTCCCGTTAATCCGGGATAAATCTTATTGTGGTTTTAAAATTAATATTTTACCGTCAATTCGATCTGTACGAAGCGTAGTAGCATGATAGTTTCCATTTACCCAATCTTCTATTTGATCATGATACCAGTCACTTTTAAAATGTCCTGATTGTCCTGGTCCTACAATATGATAACCATTTGACATATCCTTTGTATCTATTACAAATCGCCAAGATGCTCCGTGATTCACAATCCCATCATCTCCATAACTTGCTGCTTGAACTGTAATATTACTTCCCCCAACTGGCACAGCCTTTTCACGATTGAAAAAAAAACCAAGTAACTGAGAGGATTGGGACATAGGATGCCTAAAAGAAAGCTTATGGTATTCTCCCCACTTCCATTTCGTTACGTCTGATCCATATTGTTTTTCAAGCTTTTTCATTACCTTTGAATACGATGTATGTAAAACTTCTTTGAAGCCTCTATGTTTAGAAAACCATACACTGTTTTCCCCATTCATCTGCTTCCGTATCAATTGTTCCACAACTTGTTGCTTACCTTCAAATAAACCCATTACATCCTTTGGTATTTCCTTTGAAAATAAAGTATTGGATATTTCTTTCATCCATAAATGAAAGATTAACGGGGCAGCTTTCTCTTTATTATCGTAAAAATCCCAATTTGTCAGCTCTTTTAACCCTTGTTTCTCCACGTCTGATACGTTTACTTTATTCAGTTCTTTCACAAACACTGGAACAAACTCTCTTGCCTGAAGGTTCTTTTGATCCATTTGCAAAGTTTGTAAATACTTCGTAGTCAATTTATCCTTTTCCTGTAAAAATTCTTGAATACGCATTTGACGATACGGCTGCGCCCAAATATGACTAATATGATACGGATAATCATCATTTATTATTTTATTATTGGCTGTTGATATAAAGCCTTGTTCTGGGTTTATCACCTTTGGAAGTTTATCAAAGGGAATGTAGCCTTCCCATTCATATTCATCTGTCCATCCAGGAACAGGTAAAATTCCATCTCCCTTTTTACGTATCGGTATGTTTCCGTTTGCTTTATAAGCAATTGTGCCATCTGTTGATGCAAATAAGAAATTTTGAGTAGGAGTATGAAAATCTTCCAGCGCTGATTCAAATTCAGTCCAATTTGTTGCTTTGTTCATATTTAATACGGCCTTTAATTCCGCTGAAGGTTCCAATGCCGTCCATCTAAGCGCAAAAACAGCCTCATCTTTATTTTTATAAGCAAATTCTGAAATGACTGGACCGTGTCTAGTAATCGTCACTTCGTAAGGAATTGTTTTTTCACCTTTCACTTTTATAGGTTCATTCACAATCGTAGCTTTTTCCCATTTATCGTTATACAAAAACTCATTGGGATTATCCGGGTTTCTTTTTTCTATATATAAATCTTGTACGTCCGGACCTGTATTCGTGACACCCCAAGCAATTTGTTTGTTATGCCCTAACATAACACCTGGAACCCCTGCAAAAATAACTCCGCTCACATTTATGTCTTTCATCTCCAAATGTGTTTGATACCATATCGATGGTGTCGCCAAAGAAAGATGGGGATCATCTGCTAATATAGGCATTCCTGATGCACTTTTTTCTCCACTTACAACCCAATTATTGCTCCCGTTAGATTCTGGTGGAATAATTGCTTTTGCAAAACCACTGGCCACATTCACATCCAGATTATTTAACAGCGCTAATAGTCTAGGAGCATCCGTTGGATAAGTTGGAAATAATTCATAGGCCTGCTCTTTCGAAAGATGTTGAAGTGCCCAAAATCGAAATGCTTGTCCATGCCAATGACCACCTAAGTCAAAAGCCATATACTTGCCAATCGTTAAAGAATCAACCGGAGTCCATTCAGCAGGCTCGTATCCTAGTAAATGAAACTCTACTGGTAGTTTCCCGTCCTTTTTTGCTTCCTTTATAAATGCATTTACTCCATCAGCAAACGACTCCAATGCATCTTTTGCTTCGCCAGTATATTGGCTTACTGATGCTTCTGCTGCTCGCCTTAGCCCAAGGGTTCGGAACAATTTATCTTTATCTAGCGCTGCCTTCCCAACCACTTCGCCTAATGTTCCAGATGCTTGTCTTCTACTTAAGTCCATTTGAAACAACCGATCTTGCGCCTGAACATATCCTTGTGAAAAATATAAATCATGCTCATTCTCAGCTTTAATATGAGGTACCCCTCTTTCATCTCGTATTACTTGAACCGATTTTTGCAATCCACTGACATGAACCGTCCCTTCTACCTTTGGCATTGACTTCATCACGAATGCATTTACAAAAACTGCCGCGGTAACAAGTAAAAAAAGAAGAATACTACCAAACCAAATGAAATTTTTTTTCCCCTTACCTCTTTTCTTCCGCTGTTTCACAACAACTTCCATACAAACTCCCTCCTTTTTCAATCTATTCGCTCATATTAGGAGAGAAACCTTTCAGATTGAAGAGAGTTGTCATGTACCATCCATCTTTGATATGTAGAATACTATTTATTTTTTACATTCTTATCGTGAACTGTCTCACTCAAAAGATAACGATAAACAAAAAGCCCCAGTAAATTTCGATTTACTGAGACTTTTTGTTTCTTGAATACTCAATAGTAAACTCTTTATCTTGAAAGCATGTCCAATAAAGGAATTTTAAATGCACCAAAAAATCTTGGAATGACAAATGCAACAATCAGAAAAAGCACTTCCACAGCTACCTTTTTCCACTTAGAATTTGGTGCGTACTTCTGATAGAAATAACAGCTGACAAAAGCTAAAAATATACATATCCCACCGATGAGAACTGGATATAAATACGGCATAACTATTGGCGCATATTCTGTACTCATATCAGCATTCGGATCGTCCCAAAACAAAGCTACCGTAACTGCAAAAAAGAAGAAAAATGCAAAATTTATCATATGGAAAACAGTAAGTAAAATAAACATAGTTAATATAATTTTATCCTTAACAACATGAAATAAACTATCTTTATAAGCCACAAATGTTCCTCCCTAAGTAATTGCTTCAATATGTAATAAGGCTCATCCTACACGATTCGATTTTTACACTTTATTGAGATACTAACATTAACAAATGGCTGGGTCTTTTTTCTATACCAGATTATTTATCGTTAATCCTATCCAAAATGTTCACATTATTTTCATCTACCACTGCTTTCACTACATCTTTTTCAAAGATTACAAGAAATGCAGAAGGTAATGTTAATACTTGAATAAGTGAAGGCTTCAATTTTAGTAATTCATATGCATAAAACGCTTCGTACTCTTCTGTATCATCCTCATCATTAATAGGACCTATATACCAACCGGAGTCACCTTTTTCACAATCTGTTGTTCTTTCTAAGTAAATATCATCTAACTTTAATACATTTTTGGCAGCGACAATTTTATCACAAAATCGCAGCAATTCCCCTTCAATTGTTAATGGTTTTAAAAAACTCACTTGTGTTAATAGTATCCATAATGAAATCGTCAAATCATCTGTCATATCTTCAAATGGATTCTTCGTATAATCATGTACAGTAATATGAAATCCATCTTCCCTTTTATCAAGAAAATAAATCGACCAACCAACTTGTATAGAAAACCCATCTATTAATCGATCATTTTCTACTTCAGTTAAAAAATGAAATAACCCTTCTACCTGCACTGCGAAGATCTTTTCCGCCTGAGCAATGAAAGTTTTATCCCCTATCTTCTTAATAAAATTTTCCACTAATTTCTTCCCCTTTTCCTATGTGCTTCATTTTCACTCTGAATAACTCCATTTCCCCTCACTTCTCACCAAAATTTTATCAATCAGTAAATGATCTCCATCTTCCCAAACCTTTTCTATTATTCCTCTCATTTTTTCAATCCCGTTACTAGCATTACAATCACAAAAAACAAGAATATCTCTCGCTGGTATCGCAACTGCATACCCATTTGATACGAATTCTTTTAATGAGTGCTCCCATAAATCGTCTAGAACAATTAAGCTAGCCTCGAAATTCCCGTCAAGAATTAAAGCAAAACACCCTTCCGATAGCGTGTGAACCCGTAGTTCTTTTTCATCTGCTAATTTATAAAGATTATTGATCCCGATTTCTAATAACTGCTTCTCATCCAATCCTTCTCCTGACATATGCTTATTTTGAACATATTGAAAATAAGCGTTTTGATGATCCTCAACTAAAAAGGTAATCATTAAATCTTCATTATAAAATGTATGGACAAAACTATTTTCTTCAGATAAAGTAATGCACTCTTCCTCAAGATCCTCTTTTACTATTGGTTTTAAGTATGCAACTGCTTCCTTACAAAACCGGATTGTCATATAAATACGCCCCTTTACTTTCTATAACAATACACACCAATTAACAGATATAAAGCCAATAAAACACTACTAATTCATTGGAAGCTTAATCGAGAAATGAGTTCCTTTAAACTTACACTAACTATCACCTCTTCAAACGTAAATTCAAAATCAATTCTTGTATATTTTCTGAAATTGTTTCAAATGAACTTCTCTCAAAATCTTCTAATTTCACTTTCCCATTTTCATTGTCAATCACAACTAACATTCCGTTACCTTCAATACCTATTGGGATATGTTTTAATCTCTCTTGAAGGTTCCCCTTATAGCCCTTTAACCGTTCTTTAAATGAATGCAATTCAATATTCGGCAATACCGCTTCTAATTCAATATAATAATTTTTATAAAAACCATTTAATTCAGCAAACCAATAGGAATTAAAGTACGTAATAACCGTTTGATGAAAGTGAATATCCATTTCTTCTTCTAAATGAATAAAGTCGTGTACGATATTTTTTTCTACTGGTTTCCATAGAATATAACCTTCCTCATCTATTTCCCCATCATAAAGAATAGGATTCACTTCTTCAAGAACTGGTGTTTTTAATAGAAAATCTAAACCTTCGTGCGCTAATTTTATTCTTAACCTAAAGTATTGTTGCATTGCATTTTTAATAGACACGCATATTCCCCTTTACTTTACTTCACTTAATTTTCCCCCTACAAATCTATCATCAAAAATGGATTTATACCTCTTCAGTAAATGCCTAAGTAAATATGCCCCTAAATTAGAAGTACTCCATTCTTATTCACCAGTATCCATATCAACTCTCATCATTTTTACAGTTAGTTATTTACAACAAATCGGATTTCCTGCACCATCTATTCCTATCACAACAAATTTTATACTACGCTTTTTTTACTAACGCCCAAATACCATACTGATTATAAAACAATTCATCTTCTGAAAAATGTTTACACTCCGTATGTTGCAATATAAAATGAGGGTTATTTTCATCTAGGCTGAATGTAGAATAGTCCGTTAAGCTAGGCTTTTCAATCAGATTATACAGACAAAAAACGTTCATTAATTCTTGAGCATATTGCGGGGTTACTTGATCTTTAAAAGTAATTACATCCGGCAGCCCAAAGCAATGCATACCACACGTATAGTAAAAATCATCTTCTGCGACTACTGTTACAAAAGCTTTGAATAATTGGACTTCATCATCTGTATGATACATATCCTTCCAACTTTCAATTGTATTTGCAGTACCTGAGGATTCAACTTTCACGCCCAGCCCTCCAGCTTTTACAAGTGCATTTGCAGCATCAACTAACTTCCTTATCTTTTCAATGGAACCTCCTTCCCCAATTAAATACAGTGCTAAAGAATGTTTTCTAATAAGATCAAGGTCTTCCTCAGTAAATGAATTGTATCCAGCAATTTCAAACGCTTCTGCTACTCGCTCGTCATGTTCATATATATCAACTTCAAAAAAAATACTCGGGTCTCCTAGTTTACTCATATAATTCCCAGCAAACATATATCCCTCACTTTTTCTTACAATCGCCTCAATAAGTTCACTTCTATTCTTCCATAAACCAGGTATACATAATACAACTTTTGAACTTTCCATCTAACCCTCTCCTTATTTACAACATTTCTCTATGTAAATACTAATACAATCTCCTTCTAAACTCTCTCATCTACTTATTAAAGTTATTCTTTTTCTTTCTTATAACTTAATGCAAATTCTACTACTTCTTCAGGTGTTAATTCTATATCATTCCAAAATATTAAATCACTAGGTGCTGGATGTGGAACACCGCTATTATTGAATTGTTTCACATATTCGCTATGTTCTGTTTCTGGTAAATCAAGATTATAGATCTTTTTTACAAGTTCAATAAGTTCCTCTCTGTTCATTTTACTTTTCATATCTTCCAACCTTTCAAATTGCAAAAATCGCTCCACTGTTCTTTCTATTCCAATTAAACTTTACATTACATTTATTGTACTATATTTCTATTTTATATTTTTACGTTTGACAGTTATATTATTGTTAAAAAACACGAAATCCCTAGGTACATTCCGTTCACTAGGGATTCCAATTCATCATATAATTTTATCAAGAAAATATGTATACGGGCTTCTTACATAAAATACGTTTTATCTTGCAGTTTTTTCAACTTATTCTGATAACATTTCAAAAAACTCATTTATATTATTCGCTATTTTTTCAGTGAATGGTTCAAATTCATCTGAATCCTCATGATACCAAATACAAATCTCTGGACTCATTTGATTTTCCCGATAATCTATACAAACAAAATCTCCCGCATATAGAGCCGCAATAGGAACTATCTCCGCACCAGTTAAATCCTCATCCGAAATAATTCGTTCATCCAATTGACTAAACACTACTTTCATATCATACATACCTTTTGGATTTTCACTTGGGTTATCCAATAAACATAGGAAACGCTCTACTACATACCGATTGTTTTTATGTGCAAAATACTTTGTGATGGGAATCGCTCCATTATTTTTCTTAATAAACATACAAAATTCTGAAGGGAATTTAACTTCCAGATTTCCCTCTATTCTTTCTAGCAACGTATCATCTGAGAGAGGATAAATAATACTTTCCGTTTGTATTTTCATTTTTTCCTCCTTGATGTTTTGATATTTCATTAAATACCTAAAAATCATTAATTATAAGGTACAGCGCCAATAAATATAAATTCTAAACCCTCATATGTATCTTCTACTTTCTCAGCATCGTATTGAAAATCATACAGCACTATAGCAGAATTCATCCTGTCCTCTACATTTACTTTTTTCATCAAATCTTTAAATCTCGGAATAATTACCTCACTATAAGAGAAATCCAGTAAAATCTCTTCTATATGTATTTTAGGTTCCTCATAAAACATAATTTCGATTTGATCTTCATCATAGTAACCAAAACCGAAATTCTCTCCAAATTTTGAATCTATACTATCTCCATCTTCTGTATATTCTATATCAACATATTCTTGAAGATGCTGAAATGATTGACTCGTTCCAAGCCACAACGAAGACATTCCTTTATATTCCATATTACCTCTCCTTATTATACTCTCCATCGTATAGAAACCTGTTCTCTTACTGTGAACGCCCTTATCTTGCAAAACTTTATTCATATGTAAGTTTTCTCGTTCTACAATTTAAATAACAATATCTTGATAACCAACTTCAATAACTTCTTCATTCTCAAATCTTACACCAATACCGTCCTCTTCCCATGTACAATTGAATATTAATCCTAGCCTTCTAACTCCATCTTCGAAATCTGGTAAAATAGTAAGTCCTATAGGATCAACCAACTTTCCTAATTGTTGAGTAGTTGTTATAATTGGTACTATTTCATCAGCAGACTCATCACCTAACATAGCTCTATACTCTAAACATTCTTCTTGATAATATTCGAATATAGCTTGTTCAGCTTCTTGTGTTAGTCTATTTATATCAGCGATGAATTTTCTATATGATTCTTCTTGAATTGCAGAAAATACACCATGTTCTTCCCCATCAATAGTTAAAGGAACTATTTTGTCATGACCCAAAATAGCTATTTTTTGTTTTCCGGTCCAATATCCATCATAGATAAGTTCACCAAATAATTTATGGTTTATTTTTTTCATCTATTCATTCTCCTATCGGATACTACTATTCTATTTTCTTGCTAATTACTTATACCGAAGTACAAATACATTCCCTAGCAAAACATAACCAAAACATTCGTTAAAAACTACACCAAAAGACACGATCTACTGTTTGTTGGAAAACAGGTACTTTCATAAAGTTTAATAGTATATCTTTCTCATTTGTCCCAACATATTCATCGTTATCTACATTATAAGATTGAAGGACTTCCACTTTATATACTCCATTTTCGATATCAATTTTATAATTGGAGCAATTTTCATCAGGTACTTTCTCATCTTCAAATTGTGCAGCCATTGTAAGGCAGTCATAATCAACTAAATATAATTGGTTCTCAGTTACTCTAATATACCCTTCTGCTTTTCTGAAGCACTCCTGCTTTATTGGTTCTTCTCCAATTTTTACTTCTACATTCCACGAGTGCTCAATACCTTCTTCAGTCATCTGAAGTACTAAAATATTTCCGTTTTTCATTTCATTAGTAAAATGCTGTAGCAACATTTCAAATTCCCAATCCTCATCCACAAATGACTTGTATCGCTCCGCATTTACAACCCCAATAAAATTCGTATCGCCAAATTCCATACAAAACCGCATGTTTATCCTCCTTAATATAAATAACCCTTATTTTTAATATCTACATTATTTAATATTGTATAGAAGTACGTGTAAATTCCTAAACTTGTATCCGCTTCTTCTATCTCATCCTCATTTAGCTGCCACTTCCACTTTACTCAATTGAGATTTAAAACCATAATCAATTGGACCCCATTCTTGAATTACTTGTCCATTTCTTTCAATTTTTCCTCCTCCCTGTTCAAATTGTATACTTCAAACTAGACTCAAGCCAACTTAAAACAAAGAACACTAAGAAAGCAATATAAAGTGCAACTTTAATCAGTGAGGGTTTTCTTCATCCTCCACTGATTATTAGCCCGACCAATCGGGTTTTTACGGGCAGTTAGTTTATCTCCCACCTAACTTCTTTGCTTTCACCGAATTTTGAAGTGGGAGTATTACTGCCCGTTAATGCGGGATAAAGCTGATTAGCGATGATATTTGTACACTTCATTTTTACCTGTTATCGCTTTGTACATAAACAGTGGTAAAAAACCCCTACAACAGCTACTGGCATTAACCTGATGACAATATTTCTTTTTCTCTTGAAGTACTTTTCATTAGACCCCTCCTTCCATTTTGTCTTCTTTTTTTGCCGTAAAGGAATTTCCTTACGAGAATCATCAAGATTAACAGATATTCGATACGCGACTTTAAGTAAGTTAGCTAATCAAAAGAGACAAAATATTAACTTTAGACACATAGAAGAGAACGGTTAGACTGCCATTTGTATGGGCAATTAATTTCCATTCTACTCTGGTCTTCCATCATGTTTCAAATAGGACATTTACTCCTTATGAAGAAGAAAAGAGAGTTGAGTGAATATAGGGTGAAAGGGAAATACCCAGTTTGAACAATAATTAATATCAGTTTTGTTAGTATTTATCCGTTTACAATTTCCCCACCATTCACGTGCAGAATTTGCCCTGATATGTAAGATGCATCATCGGAGGCCAAGAATACATAAGCAGGTGCCACTTCAAACGGTTGACCAGCTCGCTTCATAGGAACATGGTCTCCAAATGTGGCAAGCCATTCTGGAGGTAAGGAAGATGGAATTAATGGCGTCCAAATTGGTCCTGGGGCCACACCATTAACTCGAATCCCTTGCGATGCCAGTGACGATGACAGCGAACGTGTAAATGAAACAATAGCCCCTTTAGATGCCGCGTAGTCAATTGCATCTTGATCTCCATCATAAGCACTAAGGGATGTTGTATTTATTATGGAGCTCCCTGAATTCATGTATGGCAAAGCAGCTTTCGTAAAAATAAACTGAGAAAAAACATTTGTGTGAAAGGTACTTGCTCGTTGGTTCGAATCTACATCAAGTAGACTATTCCTTATGTATAGTACACCGGCATTATTCACCAAAATGTCAATACGGCCAAATTGGTGAATGGTTTGCATTACTGCTTGTTGGCAATGCTGCTCATACCCAATATCACCTGGAATGGTAATGCAACTACGGCCGTACTTTTTGACATAGAACGCCGTTTCTTTTGCATCGCTGTGTTCATTTAAATATGAGATTGCTATGTCTGCACCCTCTTTCGCGAATGCTACAGCGACAGCTCTACCAATTCCACTATCTCCACCAGTTATAAGTGCTACCTTATTTATAAGCTTACCGGCTGGTTTGTAATTGGGGTTATCAAATATAGGTCTGGGTATCATTAATGATTCAATGCCAGGTCTACCTTGTTGTTGAGGCGGGAAACCCATCACATACACCCCTCTCAGCATTTTTCTATAATGTATTATGATATACAAGAAAATATATCCTTTTCAAAAAATTAAATAGAGGAAGTTTTCATGCGTTCATACTCTCCGAATATTTCTAGTAGCCTTATATTTTTCATTAAAGATTAAACGAAAAATTTAAAACACACTTATTATGCTTTGAGCGTTTCACCACATTATAAGCAGCAGATACTTTGACCATAAATGTCTTCATCAATATTATTCTTCCCACTCTTCATAAATAACTGCGCCAGCATAAACAAGGTGCTTATTTTCAACAGCATTAGCTTCGTTATATTCAAAATCATACACTCTAATCACTGTGTTATAACTCTCTAACATATGTTCCCCATAATAATCTATGAATTGAGATATAATCTTTTCATAATAAGATGCGCCTTCTAATAACAACTGTAAAGATGTAGTTAAAATATCAATAAATGTGATTTCCAATAGATCTTCATTGTAATTTATAAAATCAATTTGAAAATCTCTCATAAATTGTGATGGGATTCTATCTCCCTGTTCATCAAATTTTATTTCCACATACTTTTGCAGCATTTCTTTACTCTTGAAATTCCCTAGCCATAGAGATATTACTCCTGGATTTTCGATGTTACCTCCTCCTTTATTCAGTAAGATTTTTAAGCTCCTCAGACCAAAATGTATTCTTTTCTACAGCCTTTGGATCGATACGCCTTAATTCATTTTCAAACCAAATACACACTGACTCTGGAATTTCATTATCTAAAAAAGCAAATTCACCATTTAAGTGAATCGCTTCATCAATTAACTTAGAAAACAATAGAAGGCTTTCTGCAAATTGATGAATGGAAGAATTAATGAAGATTTCTTCATAATTGTTGTCGTGATGTAAATAGACTACCTTATTTGTTCTTTCATCAATACATAGAGGATCCCCAGAACCAGTCGTACCCATAAACCAATAAAACTCAAAATCTATTGGCATGCCAAATTTTCGAGTTACATTCTGCATTAATTCAGTTGCGTTATCAAACTCTATAAATGGAGCAGCTGATGCTGGAAGACCCGCTTCGCTTAAAAACCTTCTCGTATCACTAGATAAATTTGTGTGCTGTAACATATCTCGATCTAATTTGTTTAATGGCCCGTCTCTTTTTTCATTCCATCTATCACAAAATTCTTTAGGTGCAATCATTTCATTACCCCTTTCCTTTTTTCATCCCCGTAATTTACTCCTCTTCCATTCTATTGAAATCAATCATTTCCCTAATCGCGAACTCCAGCCATTCCCAAAAATCATCGAATTCCTTCCTCTGTTCAAACCCTTCCGTAGCGAAGTCATGAATCACTTGAACCTTTTGTCCTTTTCCAAATTCAAAGCAGGCAATATCATCATTATCATCTCTTCTAGCAAAAGGAACTAATTTTCTATTTGGATACCTTTCTTTCAAATCAAGAAAGCGTCTAGTTGCTTGTGCTGATTCGATCATATACCATAAATCAAAATCCACTAAATGTAATTCAATTACTTTTCTATACGCTTCTGGATATTCAAACCCATCTATCTTAATAAAATAGCTCCCCACTCAAATTCCCGCTTTCTCATTTATTTTGAGCAAAACAAAGATATAGCTTTTCTCCTACTCGTTTACCTTCAAATACTTCCTCTTCAGCACGAAAGAGAATAAACCGCGCTATTCTGCTGAAGGATTATAATCAATCTCTACTTTTTCAAGACCTTCCAATACTTTATGTATTCTGTTGGATAAATCTCTTATTTCTTCTTGTGTTAATTCCCCCATTGCGTCTAGTGGATTAAACTTGCTTAATCTCTTTGTTATACCTTTTATATACCCAATGAACACTTTGTCATGAGTTAACACTATTTCACCTACAGCTGTATCAACAATTACGTCTTCTATTTCTCCGAGATTTATATACTCATAACAAGTTCTCGCAATTGCATCTTTCTGTCCTCTATCTAAAGTTAAAAAGTCATTATAGGCTTCATTAATGGCTTCAAACAATTCATTGTATTCCCAGTTTTCCATTTCAGATTCCTCCATTAGGCATTAATTATCATGTTGAATTTAAAGTAATTGTTTAGGTATGAAAAGCTAAGTCTAATTTAAAATCACCATGTCAGTTCTCCTTTTCGTATCTTTCTCCCATCATTTTGATTATCTACCACTACATTTTACAATCCTAGCAATTTTCAAATCAAAAAACTTGAAAGGCATTGTACAATCAAGTTTTTTACTACTGTTTATTTAAAAATTTATGAACGTTTATATGAGTCCATCATAAGCATCTCCAAGTGATACAAAATCACTCTGCATCCAATACCAATACTTCCCCTTATTATGTATAAGTCTTTCAAGTAGATCTATAAACGATGTTGCAATGATTTGTGATTCCCCTGCAATTCCATGACGATCAAAGAAGCTATCATAACATTTCCCCAATCTATTTCGATTTAGGTCAATTGTTAAGTATTCCTCTTTTCCATCATTACATATAATATACCAATTGGAAGTAATATCATCTTCACACAGCTCACTTATTATTACTGGATTTGCTAAAATAAATTCTTGTGAGGAGACAATATAAATCGGATACTCCTCATTCTCGAACAAAACCGCTCCTCCGCAAAGACTGTAAAATCCCTTTACATCCTCAGGTAGGATATGCTTCTTCTCATTAATTATCGGTAATCCTGCAGGCTCAAGCACACGACAATCAGATAAAGACTCTATTTGTGCAATGAGTTGACTCATTTTTTTTCATTTCTATCACTCCTAAAGTGATATTGATTATATTCTTATTAGCGAATTTGAGTACATTTTTATAGCTACCTTCCTCTCATTTATTGCCACTCAAATTTCTTTTGTACAGTTTCAATTCACTTCATTGATTGCGGAATGACTTAATATAAAATCAACCTTTTCCGCAAATAACTCCGGCATCTCACTCTTTACATTACATAAAATATCTTTCACTATTTGTTTCGTATGCTCATCAACCTGTTGTAAAGCTTTAATATATGGCAAAATTAACTCTTCTGAATTTAAAAGTGTTCGATGAATTCTATCTGCCCAAAATTCTGCCTGGGGTAACATATTTGTTATTCCATTCGCTAACTGTACAAGTCCATCCTCTAATCCATTCCGGCTTGCAATATAAAAAATGGTTTCAATTACATCGCTGTCTGCAGAAGGTTCCGCCACCTTGTCTTCAAATATTTCACAAAGTTCTGGAATCACTTCATTTCCTGCATGAAATGATAGTTCATTTAATATTTCTTCAAATTCTTCAATATCATCGCCTTCATTTTCCATAAAGCGCATTTTATATAAAATAGCAAGTTGTTCTTTATAACTCATGATGTACCTCCCGATTTTATTGTTACTCACTAATTATTAGAATACAAAACACTATTTAAACAATTATGATGTAAAAAAACAGCAGAGTTTTTAAAACCTCTGCTGTTTCCTGTTATTTAACTTCTAACGTGAACCAATTATTTATTGAATAGACAAGCGTTACCAAACAGCCGATTACACCAAACCAAATAGCATTAGGATCAATCTTTGAACCAAATAATACTGCTATTAACGATACCATACACAATAGCATCGCTAGACCATTAATCTTAATTTCGACTATATCGCCACTTTTTACTTGCTTTTCTTTACTTCCAAAAAATAATTGATTTGCTTTTATCTTCGCTTCTTTTACATCAGAAGGGAGCGTGTACTCTTCATTATTTTCTAATTTCATTACAACTTCATTATCCACTTTTAAAGCTACTCTTGTAGCCCCACCCATCATACCTGTTGCCCTTATTACTTTTATAGCCATTTTAAACTCCTCTTAAACTTTTGTTCGTCTAATAAAAACCTTCCTACTTTTCAGTCTAGTATATTCCCTACAATTTTTCATCTTTTTTCCATAATTTATATTATCATATTT
Organism: Bacillus sp. 95MFCvi2.1; assembly: GCF_000374965.1. Classification (NCBI taxonomy): domain Bacteria; kingdom Bacillati; phylum Bacillota; class Bacilli; order Caryophanales; family Bacillaceae; genus Bacillus; species Bacillus sp. 95MFCvi2.1. The sequence continues at coordinate 32,343 of NZ_KB895725.1, forward strand.
GGAATTAATTTATTAATAGGAGTATGATTGTTTCTACCTTTTACTTTATAGTCTATGATAAGAATCCTGTTTCTCTCCAGATATGGTTAGTGGATGTTTTAAATCATCTATTCTTATTTAATCGTTTTCTCTGTTTTTAAAACAAATGAACTTAATGCGGGAACCTTAATCTTATTATCATGGAAAACATAAAGTACTTTACTTCCTGCACGTTCACCATCTACTAGCACTTTCCAAGGACCTTTTGATGGAAGAGTAATTTCCACCGCTTCTCTATTCGCATTGTGAGCCACAACAAAATATTCGTTTTTATTACCATTTGCTTTGCCATCTAATGTATAAGCTACAACATTTTTTGGCGCATCAATGAACGTTAGATGTTTTTTTATTTGTTCAGCAGATGTCATGCGAAAAGCTGAATGGTTGTTACGCAACTCTATTAAGCCTTTCATATACTCTACTTCTTTATCAAATGCTGCACGGCGCACCCAATCCATTTGGTTAATAGAATCAGGAGATTTGTAGCTATTATGATCACCATATTTTGTACGCATGAACTCTTGGCCTGCATGCAAGAATGAAACCCCTTGCGATGTTAATATGATGGAAGAAGACAACTTGTGCATTTGTTTACGTACTTCTTCACTGTCGCCAGGATTAGTCAACTGAAGCTTATCCCATAATGTATGGTTGTCATGTGCTTCAACATATGTCAGGACCTGCTCAGGATCCTGATAAGTATACACTTTTTTATCATAGTCCATACCAGCCGTAATTCCTTTTTTAATGCGTTCTTCCATGTTTTGCATTCCGTTCACAAAACCATTATCCTTATCCCCGAATACGCTTCCTTTCAACCCATCACGAATATCGTCATTAAAATGAGCGATTCCTTTCATTTTCTCCGCATTTTTTTGATTTGCTTTTAACTCAGGCGCTAGAGGCGTATTTAAATCCCAACCTTCTCCATGAAGAATAATAGAAGGATCAATTTGATTAATGGCTTTACGTATCGTATTCATTGTTTCGACATCATGAATACCCATCAAATCAAAACGGAACCCATCTAAATTATACTCTTTTGCCCAATACACGACGGAATCTATCATAAATTTCCTCATCATCTTTCGTTCAGAAGCCGTATCATTCCCTACTCCTGTTCCATTTGCGAGTGAACCATCCTCATTGTAACGATAATAATAACCTGGAACTAACTTGTGGAAATTGGATTCAGCCGCATTGTACATATGATTATATACAACGTCCATCACAACACGAAGATTATTATCATGAAGTGTTTGAATCATCTGCTTTAATTCAGTAATTCGAACAGTCGGCTCATAAGGATTAGTAGAATATGAGCCTTCTGGTACATTGTAATTTTTCGGATCATATCCCCAGTTATATTGTGGTTCGTTTAATTTTTCTTCATTTACTGAAGCATAATCAAATATCGGTAAAAACTGGACATGAGTAACACCAAGATCTTTAATATGATCAAGACCTGTTTTTACGCCTTCGGGTCCTCTCGTTCCTTTTTCTGTTACACCAAGATATTTTCCTTTTTGTTTAATACCACTTTCAGGTTGAATGGAAAGATCACGTACTTGTAACTCATAAATAATAGCATCTTCCGGATTTTTAAATTTCGGTTTTTTATTCCCCTTCCAATTTTTTGGATTTGTTTCTTTTAAATCAACGACTGCACCTTTATCACCGTTAACAGAAGCAGCACGCACATATGGATCAACGGCCTCAGTCCATTTGTCCCCAATCTTCACCTTATATGTATAAAAAAGGCCTTTTTGATCACCTGTCAGTTTTGCAGTCCAAGTTCCTTTTTCACCTTGATCCATGCTTATTTCAGTACCTTTTTCATCATTCCATTTTTTATAAGTAACCAATTTTGCCTCGCTCGCAGTGGGAGCCCACAAACGAAACTTTGTTTCCTGTGGCGTATATATATTACCTAAATCACTACCATCATAATAAAATAAATGATCGAATTCCTCGCTACGAATTACTTTACCAATTTCAGTATTAGCTTCAATGGAATTTCCCATTTTGATTTTGTATGTTTTTTTTAAATCAAGATTCTTTTCTGTAATGATTTTAACCTTATTAGTACTATCTCCATCATTTGTATCATAAGGACTAACTTTCTCAATGTTAACGCCCTCAATTTCAATTTTTTGCTCCTTAATATTGAATGGAGCATTGGTAGTTACAGTGATTTCATTGAAGCTATCAATGGTTGCTTTCTGAATAGAAAGTTCAGAAGAAGGCTTAGAATTGTAAACTTTATCATCGCCAGAAAGAATCCATACTTCAGCACGGCCATCCTTAATATTTTCAATCCAACGATCACCACCGTCTTTTTCCCATTCATTCGTACGAACTATAAATCCGACACGATTATAATCACCATCTATTTTCAACTTAGCATACTTACCAAACTCATCTTTCCCAGTAAATTCATAGGATTGACCACTCGTATTTTCAGCCCACATCCAAAGATTCCAATCTTTTGTATTTCCAGACTTCTCCTTATAATGAACGATAATTTCAGTTGTTTTCGTATTTGATTCTGCTTGTACACTCTGAAAAGAAAAACCAGATAATAGCATAGCAATTACAGTAAGTAATAAAAACGTCTTGTTTATTAATTTTTTTGTAATATACACTCCATTCACCCTTTCTTAAAATATTACGAATAATTCATTATGAGTAACCCTGCATAAGTTAATCTAGAAATCGCTTTTATAACACCTCCGTATTGAATGTTTTTACTTATTTATTTCAATGATCTTTTAATAGAAAAATCAAAGATGTAAAGGAGTAAGAAATTAACGAAAACGTTTGCATTAAACGCTAAAAAAAAGACTTACTTATTCCTTGTTATATCTCTAAATATCAAAAAGATCACGGAAAACATTTTTAAGAAAACGTTTGTTATCGCTTTCAATTTTATAGCACGAACCATAAAGAGGTCAATATATTATTAATTTTCTGTTTTTACCCTATGTACATGTTGTTAACATGTACAGTTGTAACTCATTGAAGATAGTTAAGCGTGGATATATTTTGACTTTGAAACTTCGTAAACATAATACTAAAGTATCGCAAAACATTTAAAAGTTAGTGATTTTATTAATTATCATCAATTTCATCATCTTCAAATACAATAGTGAACTCACAGTTAAGAGAATTTAAAAGTGAATTTATATAATTGCTTGTCTTTTCTTGATCGTAACCAGGGGAATATTTTTTTAATCTTACTTGTAATATCCAACTAGCTTCTTTATTATCGGGATATTTATAATTTGAATCTTCATCTCGATTTGGAAATAAGGCAATATATGTACCCATTTCTTTATTAAGGTTAAAGTAAAAATATTTATACTTAAATGGTAATTTGGATTCTAATAATGGAGGATTTTTAGTCTTTGAAATTGTCCGTTTATCGTTAGCTAGAAATTGTTTGAGATACTTAATAATTACTTTCTCTTCTTTTCGTTCAGTTACTAATCCATATTCAGTGTTTGTTTTCATATTCAAGCTCATCCCCCATTTTATTTTGTGATATATTCTTATGAATTGCTATAAATTCAAGTGTCTTAATCTCAGCATCCAAATGAAATGTTCTCTAAGATAAAACACCCTTAAATAATGAAAATTGTTTATTTAACAAGTCCTAAAGATATATGAACTACACAAAGTTAGTTAATATAATCACTCATTATATGAAGCAAGCACAGAGGCTAATTTCATAATCATCAAAGATTAGATTTTTTCTCTTTTAAAAACTTTATGCAAATATGATTTTATTAAGTATGTTTTCTTTGAATTTTCTTTATTCCCTATATAGAAATCGCATATTTATAATTTAGTCTAATACTTTATTTTAATAAAACACCATGTCTTATTATTTTAACAGAAGATAGTGGATAGGCTACACTGAACTAGACAAAAAAATTAAGGTCAAGTAGACTACAAGAATCTACTATGACGAAAAATAAAAGAGAAAGAAGAACCTTTACAGCGGAATTTAAGCACCAAATGGTTCAACTGTATCAAAATGGTAAACCAAGGAAAGACATTATTAAGGAATATGGATTAACACCATCATCATTGGATCGGTGGATCAATCAAAATCGTACATCTGGCTCGTTTAAAGAGAAAGATAATAAGACCGCTGAACAAATAGAATTGGAAGCGTTGAGAAAACAAAACAAACAGCTTCTTATGGAAAATGATATTTTAAAGCAAGCGGCGCTGATACTAGGACGAAAGTAAAAGTAGTGAAGAATAACCTACATAAATACTCAATATCAGCAATGTGCAATGTCCTACAATTATCAAGAGCGACATATTATTATGAGGCAAAACAAGTACTAGATACAGTAGATGGATTGTCACCACTCGTGAAAGAAATCTTCCGAGAGAGCCGTCAGAACTATGGAACACGAAAGATAAAAGTGGAATTAAAGAAGTTAGGATATGTGGCTTGTCTGGATTATCCCATTCTATATGACTCATCTCTTACGTAATAAACAAAAAGCATTAAATATTTGGATTATAAATCCTTATTTAATGCTTTTCGCCTTACTTCTCTTTATTTTAGAGACTACCATATTCTTCTATAATTGCTTTATCCGCACAAAACTTATAGAAATTTTTTATCATTTCATCAATATCTTGCTTTCTTACTATTTTTTCTAACCATTCTTCTGGAATTCCATCCATTTTATAATACATTCCTGCTAATGTTCCTGTTATAGCAGCTACTGTATCCGTATCTCCACCCAAGTTCACTGCCTTTAAAACCGCTTCTTTAAATGATGTTGAATTTCCTAAACACCAAATGGCAGCCTCTAAAGTATGCACTACATATCCATCTGATAAGATTTCATTTCTATGTATACTAAAAAAATCATTTTCAAAAAGCCTTAAATAATGTTTCAATTCATCTTGGTATTTATGGCCTTTATCAAAATTTTTATCAAATAGCCTTTTAACTACTTCTAATGATTCTTGAGGATTATCATTATGGTAAAGCCTTATCAAACATTCAATATAAATAATGGAACCTACTATAGCACGAGGATAAGCATGAGTAATTTCAGTATATCTTTTTATCATTTCTACTTCTTTTATAAAATCAAACTCATTATATAGTAGTATAAAAGCCAATGGTGCTATTCTCATGATTGCACCATTACCATTATCGAACTCAGCTTTCCCACCACATTTTTCTGGTGAATATCCTTCCTCAAAACGAATAATAGCATCATTTGTAGTTCTTCCAATATCGAACATTTTTCCAAACGGAGTCCAATATCCCTCCTTTTTATACTTAATAAATTTATCCATTAAAATACTTATGCTTTCTTCTTTATCAGATTTTCGATTAGACACAAAATCAAAGAGGTATCATCTGACCATGTTCCAGGTGGTTGGTTATAGGTTCCATATCCACTCACATCATCTATATAAAATGTGTCTCTTTGCTTAAATTCAACTGGAACGCCTAAAAAATCCCCAGTAATTTCACCATATATTGTGGGAAAACTCTTTGTTTAATGCTCAAGCTAAGAAAAGACTTATTATCACCTGACCATCTATCAATCATTCTTCTGCCAGGCATTTCTATCACACCTATTCCTTATCTAGCTAAATACTGTTAGATTTTTAAGAGATTGATGGATACCAAGAAAATTTTGTATCACTATCAAGTGGTGTATCCTGGGTTTCCTTTTTGATTATGCTGAACCATTCGTTTAATATTTGAGCTTTTGGTAATTGTGAGGCAGGGTCGTCTTCCCAGATGATGTGTGAAAACCAGGCCTTTGTTTCCCATTCAAATTGCAGTTCTGCAAACGAAATTGTAGGATGGTCCGCTTCATAAAATTGTCG